>CAIJIZ010000374.1 GCA_903820735.1 uncultured Pirellula sp. | reverse complement strand
CGGCATTAGCTGCGATGACGACTACGCCGACGTAGAGCAGTCGTAGTTCTCGGTCTGCCACTAGCTTGCGCAACACCGAGATCATGACGATGGTCGTCGTCAGATTATCCAGCACTGCTGACAAGAAGAACGTGCAGATACCGATGACCCACAGCAAAGTCACTTTGCTTTTGGAACGCACAAATTTGGTAATTAACGAGAACCCTTCGTGGGCATCGACCAGTTCGACAATGGTCATCGCACCGATCAAGAAGAACAAGATACCGGCGGTTTCCGAAAAGAGGTGGCTTAGTTGGCCATCGACGAGGAAGTGTAGTTTCGGATCGACTCCGCCTTCGGATTCACTCGAGCCTTGCATTGCGTGCCAAGCGTCGTAGGCGGCTTGTGGAACAAGCGAATCGTAAGAGAGTGCGTACAGTGTCCAGCACAACACTCCGGTGAGGATTGCCGACGCAGCTTTATTGATGTGCAACTGATGTTCTAAGGCGATCGCCAAATAGCCGACGACGAAAATTACGATGATCCAAGTTAACATGCACGACACCGGAGATTGAGAATGATAGTGATAGGAAGAGTGAGATTGAGAGGGGGATTGCTAGGGGAATTGAGAAGGAAAGGGAAGAGTGATGAGACTTAGGCTTGTGCGCTATCTGGTCGGACGATGTGAACCAGATCATACCAACCGAGCAAGCAGACTTCGGGGATATCGGCCCAATGGCTGTTCGGTTCCCAATGGGAGTTTCCGCAATCGGGGCAGCAAGGTTCGTTAGGCTCGTTACCTTGCGTGAACTTATGTTTGAGACTTGGATCAGTCCAAACGGTTTCACATTCGTCGCACAGGATCGAGCCGGTCAATCGACCTCGGTGTTGGCAGACGCGTACACGGCACAAGCCATCCCCGCAGACCGGGCACTTCTTTACGTAAATCAAAAATGGTTTTGGCATCAAGACTTCGGATGGATTGCGGGAATTTTATTGAATAGGAAAAGCGGTGATCAAGTTACGGTCGCGAAGTACGATTCGCATCCGCTTGAGTTTGGGATACTTTCGCCGAGCCCCTTCGGTTCCTCCAAGGTATCCGATGGGCTGGTCAAAGGGGGCTTCGAGAATCGTCGCTCCATCTTCGACTCGGCTCTTCGTTCCTTTCGCATGACCTTTCGCCCGTTTGTAGGCATCGTCGATAGCGACGAGGAACGCAGACATATCGCCGTCGAAAACGCCGTGACTTCCAGGGCGATCCGGTTCGTCTCGCAAGTGTTTCGCGATATGCTCAAGCCGGTGGCCTTCTTCGCTTCCGGGCGCATAGATCAAACCTGCAGGGGATTCATAGCGATCGCGCCCGACCGGTTTAAGGATTCGGTATTTGGCGTCCGCTGCAGGTGGGTCGGCGGTCGAAGCTTTGTTGGCTGAGTTGTTTGCTGTGTTGTTGGCTGTGCTGCCTGTAGTCTTGCTCGCGGCGCTCGGTGTTGCCTTGCTAGCGGCGCTCTGTGTTGTCTTGCTCTCCGGCGGCTTGGACGATCTGGAATCGGAGTTTGCAGTTCTGTTACTTGTAGATCCGTTACTTGCAGTTCCGTTACTTACTGTGCCATTATTTGTTGATGGGGGATTTGCGGGGCCTGATCGTGCAGGGCCTGAACCTGTTGAGTTCGTCGACGTGGACTTGGTGGTCTGCGAGCTCGATTGCGTTGATTTCGGGTCCGGCTTCTTGGTGACCTTAGCAGGGGGTTCTTGGCCAAGCATTGCTGCGACGGTGGGCAAGTTCCATCCGAACCAAGCGTTCAAGCGGGGTTGTAGGAGGAAGTACACCAGGGCGATCGCGATGATGGCGACGACCCATTTTGCGGGTAGCACCCGCAGCACACTGGCAATCGTGTCGGTTTCGTTGTTAGAACGACGCACCATAAGAGCAAACACTTTCGGATTTTCATTCGCTCGCGGAAGGAACCCTGCCTAATGGCTATGGGATCACTTCTTGAGTTCTTGTAAGATGCATTTACGGAATTTGCATCGCGTTGATCACCTTATGATAAACCAAAGAGGCTTGGTAGACCAACAGGCTCTTCGGTAAGTGACCCGATTCGGTTTAGTAAGCATAACCGGTTCGTTCGCGAGGTTATTCGAAGGTTAAGAATACTCGGTAGCCAAAAACTTGGGGCGACATCGAGGTAGATGTCGGAAGGATGTCGAAAGAAAAGTGAAGCCTGTCGACGGAAAGACTTTTGAGCGAGTGTACGAATTATTCAGCAATCCGAACGAGATTCGGAGCCGATGGGAGGGTTGCAATCCCCTAGGAAAGCGACCTTGGAGAGGCAATACGTATAGTCCGGAAGCGAGTTATGGGCGTCATCGTGGCCCGGCACCTCGCTCGTCACATAGTGCGGCAGTCATCGCGGCGATCCTTCCTTACCAAGATCGCTGGGTGATTCCTTTGACTTTGCGTCCCTCCAACCTGCCAGACCATGCGGGACAAGTCTCCTTGCCGGGGGGCCGGCGAGAAGGGGAGGAAACTTCGATCGAAACGGCTTGTCGCGAGATGTCGGAAGAGCTTGGATGCACGACGGATGGCTTGGTCATCGCAGGGGAATTACCTAGTCTTTACATTTATGCTAGCCGTCATAGTGTCGTTCCAATCGTAGCGATCGGTACAAGCTTTCCTTCGATGAAGCCTTGTTTAACCGAAGTCGATAAAGTTTTACTGCTGCCGGTCGATATGTTGCTGGAGCAAGATCCAGAGCATCGGGAATTGACGCGAGGATCGATGAAGTTCTCTGCGCCGGGGTTGTGGGTCGATGGATGTTGGGTTTGGGGGGCGACGGCGATGATCCTCGGGCAATTGCGGGAAACACTTCGACGACTTGCGTAAGCATAGGTATCCTCCCTTTCTGCAGTTTGCGGCTATAATCGCCGCAGGTGGTCGCAGTGTTGCTACCCTGTTGTGAAATGGTGATTTAGAAACAACTTCAAGGACTGTAGAGCATGGACGGCGATGACTTTGAATTCATAATCAAGAATCAATCGAGCACGGGGGTGCAAGCGGTCTTGGTCTATGATGGCCAGGAAGATCCATTTGCATTTTTCTTTGGGCACAAACTCAGCGAGCAAGGCTACAGCGGAACGTTGGTATTTCTCGATCCTGCGGAATCGCTTGATGAGATCCCTTGGGAGCCAACCATTCTCAATGTTGCGGACATTCTTGATACGAACATGAGTGTTCAGTTGCTGGATGTAGAAATCATGGCGCGGTTTGATCCGAGTGAAATCGAGCAGCCCACCATGCGGCACAATCGTATCTCGCGAACCACGGTTGATTACGAAAGCTTTGAGTTGCAAATCGAAGCCATTGCAACGGAGGATTTTGAGAAGCTTGAAAACACCGACGATGAATCATCGGAGCAAGCTTTGGGCGCGGATGCTTATTGGCCGGTAGCGAAGGCCGAGTGCATCATGGATAGCGAGCCACCCGTCGCAGCCATCTTGATGCAAGACGCATCGTTATGCACGGACGAGCATACTCAACACTTCGTCAATTGGTTGGGTCATGCGGTGAAATGGCCAGATAGTATCCGTGTGTCGATCTGCATGCCAGCACAGAGCTTGGGCCGAATCGAGCTCGAGAAACCGCAGTAGGGGATTTTCGAAGGTACAGGGCGTGGTGCTTATACGTGGTGCGGTCCCTTTACGTGGTGCGGTCCTCCCGGGCCGCAAACACGAGCGCAGCGAGGCGTCAAGTTGCGCGCGGGATGCGCGTGAGTTGCGCGGACTGCGGGCCAGGAGACCCACACCACCAT
>CAIJIZ010000373.1 GCA_903820735.1 uncultured Pirellula sp. | reverse complement strand
GATCCGGACTTCTCAAAAGATGGCCAAGGCATGGATTGGTGGGCTTTCGGTAGCCCTCAAATCGATCCATGTGACTGCCGAGGTGGAACTGGAGGAACAGAGTTCACCGAAGCCGCTGGAAGTTTCCTTATTCCGCCAAACGTTGCAGTTACTAGGCCTGCGACCAATGGTTATCTGATGGAAGTTGCCTTTGGAAGTTTCCACGTCGGGGGAACCAACTTGAGCAAATGCGATGGGTCTGTTTTCTTCCTGAGCGATAACACCGACATCAATGTTGTTCGTGCGATCGGTTCGCGAAATGGCGCTGAAACCCTTGATTACCAAGACTAATTAGCACTAAGCTTTCGCCCCCAAATCCTTTTCGAAAGGGATCTTTGCGATGATGTTTGCGATGTTGCGCAAGAGTTCATTGATGCTGAGCATGATGACCCTAGGGGGCTTGGCGGGTGCGATCGGTTGCTCGACCACCAGCGAACCGGATTACTCAAAGCTAGGCTTAGTTGATCTGACTGGAACCCTGACACTCGATGGCAAGCCACTTGGGAATGTCGAGTTGAGGCTCGAGACGACAGAGGATTTCATTTACTCCTATGGCGTCACCGACGCACAAGGAAAGTTTCGACTGATGTTTGACAGTCGCAAGCCTGGCATCATCCCTGGAAAGAAAAGATTGATGGTTCTCCCGAAGTCAAAAGGAGAATCCGAGAGTGAGGGAGACGAGGGGGCTGATAGTGCAAATGCAAACCAAAACGCGACGAGCATACCAGCTTGTTATGGTCGCGATTCGAAGAAGTTCATCGACATCGAAGCCTCGATGCGTACGCTTCCAATCGACCTGAAATCGGACTGCTCGCAGCCTTAGTCTAGGCATACGAAAAAACTGCTTCCGTGCGGATTCTTCATCAAATCAAACGGCAAATACAAATGAGATCTTCACGGGTTCTTGTGGTCGGTTTGTTGTAATCGCTGCAATGCCTGCAATCGTCTTCGACGACATTGTGTATCCATCCAAGCTAGTCTGAGCTTTTTAACCTTTCTTTTTTTAAGGCTGTCTATGTTTCGCAACTTGTTCAGTAAATCAGCGTGCCTCCTCGATTTTCAATCTCGTTCCGCACGCTCCCGTCGCAATGCGCGAAGGGCTCGACAACTGCATGTCGAATCACTTGAAGCTCGAAAAGTCTTCGCCGGCTTACTGCTTAACGAAGTGCTCGCGGATGCCGCTGGAACAGACACACCCTTTGAATACGTAGAAATCAAAGGTATTCCTGGTCGCACGCTGACAGACCTGTACTTCGTGTCCATCGAAGGGGACTCCGCGAGCCAAGGATTAGCGGATGTGGTTGTGAGTCTTGGTGGTAGCCAACTTGGTTCTAACGGATTGCTCGTCATCAAGGCCGATGGACTTGGGCATGCCATTCCGCCTGAGACAACGGTTGTTATCGGACCGGAAACCTTCAATTCAGGTGGTGGAGCTTTAGAGAACGGATCGAACTCTTTCGCGATTATTCAAAGTCCAACCCCTATTACTATCGGTTCTGATCTGGATCCGGAGAATGACGGCGTACTTAATTTGCCCTCAGGAGCAGTACTGATCGATGCTGTCGGTTGGGTAGATGGTGGTGCAGGGGACATCGCTTATGGCGCGATCTTAACCCAAGCAGCAACATTTCCACCTGGGGCTGCGACTCGGTTCTTGCACGATAATCGAGCGATCAGTGCAAACGCTTGGTACAGTGGCGACCTTGTGGGAACCAACTCCTCCTTAACGTACACCAGCGTTGCAGCAAGCCGTAGCGCTAATTTCCCCGAAGGTGGCATCCTGACTCCAGGTGCCGTGAATATTCCCGGTGATGCAAACCAAGCACCATCAACCAATGCCGATGAGTACACTCTTGAGCCAGGTGGCACCCTAACGGTCAATGCTCCCGCAGGCGTTTTAAGTAATGACTCGGATCCCAACGGAGCGAATTCACTGCTTTGGGCAATCATGGATTCCGCAGATCCAGCAAATGCATCCTCTTTCGTATTCAACAT
>CAIJIZ010000372.1 GCA_903820735.1 uncultured Pirellula sp. | reverse complement strand
TATCTTAACTGGACGATGGTTCCTCCAGCCGAAGACCCGTCACCAATCAACTCTGATATCGAATGGTTGGTTGGCCGCTTGAATGAGAGCGTCTCACACCCACCTGTGATGCTTCCTCCTGCACCAATTCCGCAGCCTGGGTCAAATACTATTCGTTCGATAGACATTACTGTTACAAATCCTCATCAGCACAGCTTTCAAATCCAGGGACCATTACCCACAGTGCTGTCGATCCCCCACAAAAAACTAAACAATGGGTGCGAGGGTAATATAAGAACCTCTTTTTATATCGCAGAGGGTGTCGCTACCAGTCTTATTGTCTCGAACGTGGGTATTTGCGATAGGTGTAGAAGAAATCCGTTGAAATCGTTCCATCTGAATGAAGGTCGGTACAACAGCGGAGAGGCAGAGCATGTAGAATACATACGAAGCAAAGATAGTCTTTACATCCGAGGAGCAGAGGAGACTATTATATGGCAAATAATGGATCAAGACGGCAATGCACTTCAATCCAAAAACTTTGATTCGGGAGACTATGCAGCTAGGGAGTCCTACAACCTATCTACCTATAATGGAGGCAACTATGTCCGAATTCTACCAATAACGCTTGAGGCGCCGCATAATGACGATTTAGGAGCAAATTCATTTGAACCATTCAATACTTACAAAGAAATTGCAGGGTTGGCCTACAATGGGAACGTTGGTGACAAAGCACTTTTCTACGTTACGGCTCCAAATAACCCATTTGCTACTGACGACGCCGAGGAAATTCGAGAAGTACCTTGGATAGTTAGCAGCGAGTTCTATCCAGGGCCAGCAACATTTAATAAGCTTGAGGCGGAAATCGTAGAAGTGATCGAGGGACCTCAGCATAAACCTGATGTTTTCAATTGGTTTACTCCGGAATACTTCCCCTACTTTCTTGGCTTGGATGATGACTACAGCCCTTTTGAGAAGATAGTCCATCCATACTGTGGGGAAGTCCCAATAGATTTTCGCGCTGTGATTTTACGCACAAAGTCAAAGGATAAAAAACTTTCACGACTCATTCTTGCTCTTAAGGGATCGGAATTCAATCGCAGCGACTGGATACAGAATGATATACCGCAATATTTTGGTTCCATACCAGATCAATACATATTTAGCAAAATGGTCGCCAAGTACGTTGAACAAATTAATTCGACTGGTCAACCTCTCACAGTTGTAGGACACTCGCTTGGCGGAGGAATGGCTCAATATGTAGTGGGAGCTAGAGCTGGTTGGAATTGGAAGGGCTTCGGTTTCAATCCTGCAACCCTTGGTGCAGGTGGATCAATGGAAGTAGCTTCGGTTGGCCGCTCAACCGATTTGATGGCGCGATTCACGGTAATCCAAAATGTAATTGACCCAGTATCGAATGCAGGCGGATGGCTACTAGGTAACAGATGGGTGCTCGAATCAGCAGGGCATACACTGGGAAGTATGGACTTGACCCGAATTCAAACTGTTCTTCCTGCACCTTCGAAGAGCTTCAACTTAGGAACTGGGGATCAATCAAACACGCCAACAATCACATCTCCCCCTTTGTTGCCAGGTTTTGTGAATCAGCAATTTTCCGATTTTATAAATCCATAATTAGATTTTAAACCACTCGATTATCGCCGGTGGAGTGATCAATACGACCGATGTCGCGTTGGTTGCCGTAGCCGTCCGATGCTGCATAAAATTCTGAAAAAAAGCGTTCGAGAACTCGGCGAGCCGCTGGCCGGCTAGAAAGTGGATTGTAGAGAGTTGAAAGTCGAGATAAACGAACTCCTGGTTTTTACTAACCATTTGCTCCGCCAACTCGAACCTCCGCCCGGTAGGTACACAGTAAGGCCAAGCTCGGCCACAAACCTACCCTGGCCACAACCGGTGGCCATTCTCTTGCGGAGTTTTCGACCATGACCAACTGCGCTGAAACTGCGCGCACACCCGACGAGCGGCAACTCGTCGACATCGCATCGATCCTTGCTGCCGGCATCCTGCGACTCCGGGAGCGAGACTCGCTACCTGAGAGCCAACAAGCTGGAAATCCTGCCAAATCCGCTGCGGATCGCCTTGAGCTTTCCTGCGAAAACGTGCTCACTGTCGTCCAAAGCGGTTTACTCGCCGCGAGACCGATTTACCCAAATTCCATGGAGAAAAACATGCAATTGTCGACAGGTTTTTGGGGCGGCCACCAAACTTCGACGGATTAGTTTGCATCACTCTGAAGTATTGATCCTGCGCCAACTTTGTCATTCCAATGTAGAATACGTCCGTTACAATCACATCAGAATGCGTCTCATCGGCTTCGCCAAGCATCGATCCCATGGTAAACATATCAGGGCGTATAGCTTTAACTTCATTCCAATACTATTGGTTCCGTCCAGAGGCAACTTAACTTACCCCCCCACTCTTGCTGAATTGCCTTTACGAACATGAGTACACCACTGACGCTTGAGCTGGTTCGCTTGCTTCAGGTGGATAAGGTCGCGAGAAAATACGGATGCCTCCGGCACTACACGGAGCTTTCCGCGGATGTAGCAGCCGAGTTGGCCAAGGTCTCCACAAGCTGTTTGCAACTGGATGGGCTGAGACAAGTGTCCGATCAGGTGGCCGAGGCGCTCTCTGGCTTTGCGGGCGAACTGTCCCTCGATGGACTCATGGATATCTCTGTCCATGCTATTCGAAGCCTAAGCCAAGCTTGCACAAAACTGGAACTAGGTGGCTTGAAGCGGATCACGGACGAGCAAGCGGCGGCACTCCTGGACTTCCCAGGTGAGTTGTCGATGTGCGGGCTCGAGGTCATTGGCGAGGCGCGCGTTCAAGTGCAGCTTCTCGAGCGGCTTCTAGCATCCCGTCGGACTAACTTCAATCACTTCCAGCTCAGCAATTTATCCTGCGGCGCTTTGCGAATCCTATGTCAGTATGCGCGTTATCTCGATGTCGATACGCCGTCAGTGTCCTTGGAGCAAGCAAACATTTTGGCTGAGCATCGTGGACGTTTGTCATTGCATGGACTAAGTATACTCGAACCTGAGATCGCGCGTATTCTCGTGCAGCATGACGGGCCACTGGAGCTGTACGGAGGTGAAGAGCTTTGGATTGAAACGCTGCCTTGGGTAACATGGGTTGAATTATGCGACTTCGAAGATCACCTGAGAGTTCAAGTCCGATCGATGTCCGACGACGTCGCACGTTTGCTGGCCGAGCGTTACCGGGGCACGATCACACTCGAGTGTCTGGTCGACGTGTCGGACGACTCGCTATTCTATTTGTCGCAACTCAATACTTCTGGTGTCTCCATTTCGAATTCCAAAACGGGGGATGAATCAGCCTTTTGCTGTGTTGAAGTACCCGGACTGGGGTTCGAAGTCTGGGATGACTCGCCGGGGAAATTGCACTTCATGAGCGAACTGTGCCGACGACATTCCGCCGCTGGTATCGCAGAAGCCAATGGATTGGATGAAGCAACTGTGACCGCACTGTTGCCGAAACGCTTTGACCTTCAGGTCTTAACGGTACCTGAGTTTTGGAGGATCAAGCGTATGTCACCAGGAATCGCTAAGATCCTGAGTCAACATCCTGGCGGTGTTATCATTAGACGGCTTGATGAGCTAACGCCGGAAGTCGCCCTGGCTCTTTCCGGCAGTGTCCGTGGTATCGGTATCCGTAACATTGCCTCGTTTGATCGAGAAACGGCTGGGATCTTGACGAAGTGCCAGGGAATCTTCGGTGCCATCAGCGAAATGGACGATATTCCTGAAGGTCCAGAGTATGTACAACTGCTCAAACTGTATGTAGACCAATGCGTAGAACGCGGAGACTGCATCAGTCTCAATACGGCCTCGCTTCACGTTGGGATAGCAGAGGAACTTTTGCGCATTGAATCTCCGCATCCCTCTCTCTTCTTGAGTGGCTTACAGTCGCTGAGTTACTCGTCGGCTGAAATTTTGTCCCAGTGGAAAGGCAAAATACGTTTTGGGAGTCCTAAGTTGTCTGATGATACGGCACGTCTGTTGGCAAAGTTTCGAGCCAATCGCCTAGAGTTTGAGTTGGAAAATATCTCAGCTGAAATCGCGGCGGGTTTGACAGAGTATCGAGGTAAGTTGTGGCTAGGGGTGAAGGAACTTAGCGACGTCGCTGCTGAATATCTCAGTCGGCATTGCAATGAGTTAGAATTGCCGCTTCTCGAGTCACTGACACCAGTTGGCGCTGAACACTTGGCCAAGCATCGCCCACGTATACAACGTCCGACTTCCGCGTTAGGCCGGAATCTTGAATTATGCACCAGTCGATTGTTTCGCAGCAGGTGAATGGTGAGTGCAATGGCAATCCAAGCCGATTAGTCAGTGCCCATGAATCGTGATGCAAAAGCCGCGTTTGCAGCTCACAGGAGGGGTAAGTCTGGGAACATGCAAGACGCAACCTCGAACACTACCGATTTTTCCGTCTCCCCATCTTTGGTCGATCTACTGCGGAAAGAGTTCGTGCAGCTCAAGACCAAGCTCGAGTGGTTCGAGACCGAGTACCACAAGCTCGCGAGGATGATTGCTTCCAGGCAAAAGAAGCGAGAGACGCGTATCTCGCCTGGGCGCATGCGCGTCGCACTATCTACGATGTCGCGAAGGAGAATCCTCACCGCGTGAAGCTGCTTGAGATGTTTGAAGGTCTTTACGATGTGAATGCGTGCGAACAGGGCATGGGCACTGAAGCTCGCTTGGAGCATCGTCAGAAGCATGCGTTACCGATCTTGGAGGTTATCAAGAAGTACGTTGATAGTTTGACCAATGCGGACGTGCTCCCGAAGTCCGATTTGGCGGGTGCCGTGGGCTATCTGCGCAACCACTGGGATCACCGTCCCACGCGTGCTTCAGCTTCCAGTCCGGCTTGATAATCGCGATACATCGCTGTCGATAGATCGTGTCGTTCGTGGGTTGGGATCCCAGACGCCGATGGTCGCGACGTCGATCCTAATATCGATCCCATTGCGCATGGGTATAGATCAGAACTTTTGTTGCATAACACCTGTTAGGCAAAAACTCGCAGAAAAGCGGTCTCGTCATCAATCAATGGACTTCCTGCGAAAGTTTCTTTGATCGAACGGTAGGGGGCAAGTTTCGCAGGGCAAACACACCGCTGGCAGTTCTCAACCTCCGGAAACATTGTCCAAAGAGACCTAGTTTATTCAGATGCCGTACCTTAGTTCGAATCCTACCGCGTCCACCGGCGTGGATCGGTACCAGTTGGAGAGATGCAAACCCCCAGTGATTTGACGACTCGCGCGACTCGAAAAACGACTCGATTTTCGGTACGCGACGCGAAATGCAACACCGCAGGCTCCAACAGTCTCAAACTCCGCGCACAGGCCGCAATATGGCCATTTTAACAGCATGACTGAGCAGAAACCGAGCACCGAAGGAGTAGTAAGTCATTCATCCAAACCAAAGTTTGAGCCTCACTTACCGCTGTGAGCGTGCTGGCTAAATAATTTCCGCTACTAGCGCCGAGTTCTCGGACACAAAAGTGCTGAATGTCGTGACGCGGAGCAGGGCAAATTACAAGTTATAAGATTATGGCTGCGGAGTTACGAGCTGGGCAGAATATCGGTGCCTGTCGTGTATTGCCCACCATGTGCCGGCCGCTCCTGAATACGAGACGGATTCCTCCCGAAGCGTAGCTTGAAAACTATCGCCATTATTAAACTTCATGTAAAATCCAAGGTCATCGATCACATCGACTGCATCGACTCGTATTTCCCCTGCCGCTACTTTGTTTCGGAATTGGCGGGTTCGTTCCTCGAACAGAGATTGCTCATCGTGTCCATCAACGCCAATTAAGTCCAAGTCTAGGTTTGTAGATCTGCCGTTCTCAAGGCTGCAAAACTCAAAATCGCAGGCCACAACGAGAGAAGTCTCCTCGTCGGAACTGCGAAAATCCAACCACAAGTAGGGACGAGCATACTTAATATGAAAACCCAAAACCTCATAACCTAGAAGAGGTGATAATAGGTTATGCACGTCGATGCGGGTCAATCGCGGTGAGGCGTCAACCGCCGTCGAATTAGAGTCAATACGAATCAGCCCCCCGAGAGTTTCAATCTCGTACACGCAACGTCCATCCGAGATGCTTGTCACACCCGAATAGAGCCATAGATGGTTTCCCTCTTCTGGCTCATTGTCGAAGTCGTCAAGTTCGGCAGTTTCCCCGCTATGCCAAATAAAGACTGATTGATTCACACCACGAAATCGCAAGAAAAAGTCCCCGGCTGGCCCTGGCGCCCATGGCATCGGTTGCCGATTAATTTGAAGAACGACCTCGTCTCCAATTTTTGCCAACCAGGAAATCGATGCATCGTGAAGTTGTAGTGCCTCCAATCGTCGAAAGCAAAGAGGAACATTTACTCCCGTGATATAATGTCCAGAATCATTGAATGTTTCGTCTATGACTTCAAGATCTGCTCCATTCTTTGTTGAGTCGTCAGTAGGCCATTGCGGATCTGGCCGCAGTGGCGAATGATCGCGTTGCCACAAGTAGAACGCTCGCTCGACGTCCCATCCCGTCTGTTTTAACATCAGTAACGCTTCCTCACGAGACACTCCTGTTCGATTGGACAAATCATCCGTTAATCTGCAGACAATCAGATCGTAGGCCTGGCTGATGTTCCCGCCGGTGGAAAGTATGGCATCTCGACACGTAACAACCGGAGCGAGCAGTTCTTTACGGAGTTCGGAGATAAGTTGCATCAACGATTCGCTCATTCACTGTGTTCCTTCCGTAGCTTGACCCTCAGCGTATCGACCTAAACCCTGTAGACTGCCACAACGCAGCCAATCACTAGATCCACCTTAAACCGGAGGTGAATTTTACTAGGCACTTGCGAGTCGATCAATCAATGGATGGAGTGATAGGCCGTTTTGGACTAAGCATCCTGTATCGACGGACTTTGGGAGCATTCTCGATGTCTGTGTTCTGGCAATGAATTCTAATACGATTCGAACTTAACTAGTTCGAATCCTACACCTCCACTACAAAACAGCATGTTTTCCCTGGAAAAACGAGGGTTCGGGGACGACTCTGGCGACCCACTGGACGACTCACCAGGGGGGCAAGGCAGCGCACTAGACGACGCAGCATGTGCAAGCATGCCTCATCGTACCACACAAAGTTTTGCTAGCATTGCAGGGACATGTCTTCTGAATCGATGGGTATGGTGTCGGTGTTCGAACGCGGATATACAGAATTGTAATCCACTGATGGTGGGTTGCTACACTCCGGCGCTGCAGGACATTCTGGAAAAATGCGTTCGAGAACTCGGCGCTCTACTTGGCTTTGAAACTCCTTTCTAATATTCAACCGCCAACTCGAACCTCCGCCCGGTAGGTAAACAATAATAACCCGGTTGCTCTCGAACCCCCGAGAGAGAGTTGCGGAATGGAGACCGATGGGTGAACAGTAAGCCAACCAAACTCCCATCAGTCATGATCCACCCACCACAATCTGTGGTTCTATAAATCCATTTTATTAGTGGGGTCCGGATTACCACAAGCGGACTCCTTTCATAAGGGATTTAACAACGTCTTGATTCGATCACCTGAAGAAGACTCTTCAGGTGCAAAGTACTCGTTGTACTTGGCGGAAGCATAATGTTAAACTGATACCTGTGGTCGGTCAGGAAAAACTCGTGAACCTCTTTGATGACTAAGAGGTTGCTTTTTCGTACTTCATTCATCTAACTATAGGCTCAGGTGCTTCAAATGAAAAGTCGTTTCTATTTCGCTATTGCATGCCTTGCGATTGCCGTTGGAGTCATGGTCATTGGTCAGTATGTGATCTCGCATTACATCATGCAAGCCGCCGGCAATCGATAGTTTTTGAGCCTTTCGCACCCCGATAAAAAGTTGCGAAATGGCGACCGGTGAGTGAACGTCAAACTGAGGAGTTGTGGCTCCGCGCCGGCGTATCAGGCTGGCCACGATTGTTCCATTCGATGCGAGCTAGCAGGCAAACATAACTGCAACGTGAGTTTCCGCTGCACGCGGTTTGCTCCTGGCTTGGCAACTCACCACGCATCGCACAGCAGATTTACTTGCTGGTTGCTGAGGATAATTTTGCAAAGGCAGCCGGAATGGGCGAGGTGATGGTGGGGGATGAGAATTGGTGGTGTGGGGAGGGTGCCCGGAAACGGGCATCCCTACCCGATTTAGGCGGTATGGGGCGCAATTTGTTATTCGGCGAGCCTCTTGATCTTGTTTAGCTGTTCATCCAGAACGACCATCAATTCGTTGATCTCGCTGATTGTTGATTCGCGTAATTCGCCACCCTTAAGGTAGCCTTCGAAGGTTGTAATCAAGTCTGAAACAATCCAGGAAAATTGTTTAATTGGACTTCCGCGTCGACGCGTCGTTATTGTGGCTTGCGCATTGGTGAGAAGTACATCACGATTCGTTGTCGTCAATGTATCAAACGTGAAGTCAATCTCATCGCAACAGTCGGAATGCGGGGTCAGGTGTACATGGTTACCTAGATCAGATTCGTTTTCAGCGATACTACGTTCGGCCAACCAACGAAAGTATTTGGCTAGGAATTGATATCCTTCCCGATTTGCAAAAATCGCAATTCCCTCGTGTAAATCAAGGTCGCTCTCGCTAAACAAACCGACACTCAGGCCAAGATTTCGTTTAACGATAATCTCAGCACCCTTTTCTTTTTCTGGCGGGCCTTGCGATGTATCTGTCATTTCGATTTCCTCTTAGCCGCCTAACGACTGAAATCACGGGGTTGCGGTGAGAAACCTGACCATCAGGAAACGCGCGATAACGGCAATCGCGTTCGACGAAAAACGGAGTGCGAACCCAAACCTCATTACGCTCATGACGCATGCCGACGCTAACGTCCGTTGCGTTGTAGCGACTTGAGCGTAGTTAGCATGTCAAATCCGTCCATCTCCGTCAAGTTACCGAACGCGGATTGTCGTCCAGTCAGCCTAAACTCTGTAGACCGCACCAATGCAGCCTATAGCGCAAGCTAGACTCGATCCGAGGAAGGATATCAACGTATTGCCTGGGTAGCAAGAATTTTGTGGAGTGAAAGACTGTTTTGGTCTTATCTCGTGTTGGCCCCGATTGTTCCACTCGATGCGTGCCAGCCGGCAAACAGAACTGCAGCGCGAGTTCCCGCTTCACGTGGTTTGCTCCTGGCTTGGCAACTCGCCACGCATCGCTCAGCAGAGTTACCTGCTGGTCACCGAGGATGATTTCCAAGGCGGCTGGCGTAGCGAAGGTGATGGTGGAGGGGTGAGCGCAAGTTTAAATAGGCACTTTCAGAGTCGGGGCGTTCGCTCCGCAATGGCAACAGCTAGTGATTGTCTACCAGTTCTCGCCGGTAGATAGTTATCTCGTCAGCAGTTGCCAGCAGGAGTGTTGAACCCGATGGTGAGAATCCACAGGCAATCACCCCCGATTCCTCAAAGATCTTGGTGAACTCGTGTGCCTGCCCAGACAGTACGTTAAATATTCGTGACCCAGGGGTGAACAGCAACACGCTCTCGATAGGCCACTCTAATGTCAATCGCTCTACTCGCCAACCGTCAGTTGTTTCTTGCGAGAGTCCGCCGCCGTGCAAGCCCGCGACTCGCACTACAGTGCCCGATACCGGCCCGAGACCCTGCACGTTTAGTGTTGCTGGGCAGTACGATGTGTCATCGCGGTCTCGTGCAATCAGGTCACCTGTTGCACAGTCGACGAGCCCGGTGCCTGTTGAAGACACAACAAGAACCAGTTCCAAGTGGTCAACAAAGCCTACGGCGAGTGGTCCGGCGATGCGGATGATGGCTACAGTTTCCCAAGGTGATGGAGGTGACTCGCAGACTGCGGCCGAAACTAGATCAACGATCGGTTTCAAGTGTGGTTTCTTCATCGTTAGCCTTCCAATCGCACATGCAGCACGTGACCATGCTCATCTAACTTTTTTTACGGATCAGCCTAAACCCTGTAGACCGCACCATTGCAGCCTATCATTCGAGCTAGCCTCGACCCGAAGTTGAATGGTATCAGGCACATCCGAGCCGATCAAGAATTTTTAGAGGATATGAGCTGTCTCAGCGTAATCTCGCGCTGGCCACGATTGTTTCACTCGATGCGTGCCAGCCGGCAAACAGAACTGCAACGCGAGTTCCCGCTTCACGTAGTATGCTCCTGGCTTGGCAACTCGCCACGGATCGCGCAGCAGAGTTACTTGCTGGTCACCGAGGATGATTTTGCCAAAGCGCCGGCGTGGTGAAGGTGATGGTGGAGGGGTGATTTTTAATGAAAAAGCGTCTCGCTTTTTGAACAACATGGCCTGTAATGTTACAATTTCCTTTCCGTCCAGAGCATTTTTCGATCGAGCCACAGAACAAAGAGATATTCAGCGATGCCACGTCCGATCTCAATATTCTTATCAACTTTGATGATTTTTTGGATGATTCAACTCGGTTGTCAGGTACTCGCCCAATCCCCAAAAACGATCACTAACAGTATCGGGATGAAACTGGTGCTGATTCCTAATGGGACGTTTCAGATGGGCTCACCCATCGAAGAAG
>CAIJIZ010000371.1 GCA_903820735.1 uncultured Pirellula sp. | reverse complement strand
GATAGCGTTCTTGGCCGCCGGGCATTGCGACGCGTGACTGTCCGATGGGATCATCGCTGAATGCATCTCGATCCCGATCGTCTTGAGCTCTCGAAACCGAGGCTCCTAACGCAAGGATTCCGAAAAGGAAAAAGAACTTTAGGACGCCTGGAAAGGCGATGAGACTCGATAGAGTTCGTGAGCGGTTTTGCTTTGTTGGTAGGAACATAATTGCCTCGTGGCATGGATTGCAAGTAGATGGATAGTTCGGGTTGATTACTTGAGGACTTCCCAGCCGAGGAGTTCCTGTTGGGCATAAATATCGGAGCGATCGAGGGGGACAAATCCATCTTTGACGAGGGAGTCTTGGCCTTGGCTGCTGAGAACGAAGCGAACGAATTCCTCGATTTGCGGAGCAAGCTTTCCGGATTCATCGAGTCGTGCAACGACGGTGAGTTTACGCAAAAGAGGGTATCCCAAATCCACTGCTTGTGGATTGGTCGAGGAAATGATGCGACTTGCGTCGAGCGCGATGGGGAGTGGACGAACGGAGTCCTTGGTGATCCTAGTAGAACTCACGACGGCGATCGCAGCCGGGTCTGCCGCGACGGCTTCTAAGATCTCAAGTTGGCTTTCCTTCTCGATCAATTTCACATCTGGTTTGCCTTGGATTGCCAAGACCGATTCGGAGACGGTTCGCAAACCGTGATTTTTGCCGATAACGACGAAATTGAGCGCTTTGTCCGCTAATTCACCTTCTACACCGAGATCACCCCAGGTGGTAATCGACTTCTCGCCACCGAGGCTCAATGGGGAGCCAAGTTTTGCATCCCAAGCGAGGGCTTGTAGAGGGTTTTTCGGATTCACGATGATCGAGATGACATCGTATCCAACGCTGATTGCCACTATCCGGTTTTTGGTATCGGTATTCAGAGATGCAAGTTCCTCGGCAGTGACTTCTCGGCTCAGCAAGCCGACAACTGCCGTGGGATTAGCGACCTTCTTGAAGGATTCTTCGGAGCCTTGGCAGTCGATTGTGCTTTTGAGTTCAGGGTGGAT
Organism: uncultured Pirellula sp.; assembly: GCA_903820735.1. Classification (GTDB taxonomy): domain Bacteria; phylum Planctomycetota; class Planctomycetia; order Pirellulales; family Pirellulaceae; genus JBKCUI01. Next base: position 6,770 of record CAIJIZ010000371.1, on the reverse strand, counting down.
TTTGGAGAATTCGTCCATCCATAGGGCGGCGATCGGTTGCATCAACGTCGAGCCGACGATTTCGATCGATCCTTCGATCGGTTTATCAGGGGCATACGAAGGTGCAGAATCTTGAGCGCATAGAGTCGGCTCGGAAGCCCAAAAGCCGGCGGCAAGTCCGATGATGGCGAGGATTGCATGCAGATAAGTCGAAGGTATGTGCGTGGTCAAAGTAAGGTGACGACCAAGCATTGAGCTTTGGCTCATCGTGCGTTTAAGGGGTTTCGGATTAGCTGAAATTTTTATCGACGAAACGATCCGTGCGAGCATGGCAAAGGGTTTCCTTTCAAAGGAGCATGTGCGATGTACAAGGCATGCAGGTCTAGCGCAGTGATTATCTTCCACAAACGCGCTAGAAATACAACAGGTTAAGAGTTATCGGTTGGGGCGAGTTACTGAAAAGCCTCAGGATAGAGCCACATCAAGATACGATATGGCCAGGGGTGTGACCACGGATTTGGCCAGGAAATGGTGATGGAGAAGATGCTGATGGTCAACGCGAGGTAGACCCAGCCACGCCAAAATGGTTTCGAGGCGCAGCGGTCGATAGCAGGAATTGCGAGCCAAATCCAGCCTGGGATAAGCCAAAAGAGCCACCTGAATCCGCTTGAAACCCCACCGTAATTTCGATCGACGGTCTCGCGGGTGGTGTAAAAAATCATGCAAGCGACGGAGACGGCCAGCAAGGCAGCGGCGATGCCTTGCTCGTTGAGGATCCAGCGGCGTAGACCTTGTAATCGGTTTTCCGGCAGAGACTCAGCAAGATATTCGCTTGAGAGATCCTGCGTGCTGGTCCGTCGGCCCTTCAAGGCATCGGGGCCTTGGAAGCACCACAGGGCCCCCCCTAAGAATGCCCATATCCAGATGGGAGTCAGTGAAAAAATCCCGTGGTGTCCGATGGTGAAATGAAGCAGATACATCCAACGGTTCGGCTCACCCAGGTCGACTCCCTTTTTGCTTCCCGGTAGCCAATAGGACTTGGGGTAGTCGTACCAGTCATCCCAGCGATGAACGTTCCATTGAGTCGGGGTAGATTGGCTGGCAGTGGCGGAGTCCCCTTGGTTCGTTTCGTCGGTATTGTTTGCTGATGAATTTGCTGATGAATTTGCTGATGAATTTTCGGCAGAGGATGGGGCCAAGGCAACGCGGTAGCCCGAACTCTCATCGATGACTTGCCACACCCCATCTAATCGAGCTGGGATGATCCGGGAGTCGGGGGTGATTTGCTTGTCCGCTACTTGTTCAGTGATCGATGCGATCCACATCGACTGCTCGGGGAGTTCTTTGATTTTCTTCAAGTCATCTTTGTTCGCGACGGCTCGTTTGAGGTTTTCAAGGTTCAAGGATACGGATCCGATTTTTTCGCCAACAGAGCGGTGGGAGTAGGGAGGTCTCCAATCGCCGTGAGCCCAGTAGTTCGTCATGAGGAAGGAAGCTGCGATCAGTGCCGAAGAGAAACCGAACCCGAGTAGCATCCGACGCCAGTCAGCGAGGAAGACGATGCCGCCGATGGCGGCGGCCCAAGCTAGTGCGGGAAGTTCGCAAGCGACGGCTAGAGCGGTGGCCGTGCCGAGGCTAAGCCAAGCGTTCCAAGGAGCTTTGTTGCCGTTTTGTGCGGCTTGGATGATCTGCCAAGCGAAGGCGAGGCTGATTGAGAAAAATATCGCGCCGTGCAAATGGTTGTTCAAGGTGACTACGAAAGTCGTCAGGTATGTACCCCAGAGAGCAAGCGAGAGGGTGATGAAACGGGTCCAAGCTCTCGGGACATGTTGCTCGAGCCATCGATGAAGCAAGCACCACCACAGGGCCAGTGGGATAAGATTGACGAGCACCAACACGATGCGTCCGATCAAAAATGGATCTTCGGTGAGTTGTTTTCCTCGTACGGCGTGAACGGCCATCATCACTGGTTTCGTGACGGCAGCAAGCATCAACGTCAACAATGGTGGTTTGCTCGAATAGCTGTGTTCTTGGCCATCAGCACCACGATGGCGAACCATGTCGATGGTATTCCATAACTTCGATTTCCCTTTGCTGTCGAGGATCTCGACGATGGAGTCGATCTCCCAGCGGCCTTCTTGCGTCAAGGCTGCGATGGCGCTCCAGCGCGATCGATCGTTTGCGCTGAGAAATGGGACTTCGTTATTCACCGCAGTGATGCCGCAAATCCTTGCGAGATTAACAGTGGTCGCAAGGAGGATCATCCACCACCCAAGGGTGCGCGTCGAGATAACGACCGAAGTGGATTGAAAGTCGTTGGTCATGGTGTTAACTCGTGTGATGTCAGCTGATTGTGCTCAGCTTGTGGGGTGAGGTGTGTTCAATGAAGGTTGTGGTTTGAAGTTGTCGTTGTGGACTCGGCGATGGAGTAGATGGGGCGAGTGTTTCCGGAATTTGCCACCAGTAATTCTGCGAGAAGGCCAGTTGCGAAGGATTGGATCCCGAGCATGATCAGAAGGATTGCAACAAAGAAAGAAGCTCGTTCGTGCAGATGGATCGGCGTCTGTGAGCCGATGGCTCGTGTCCAGACCCAAGCGATCATCAAGGTCACGAGTAGAACCGACCCTAGGAGTAGCAAGCAGCCACCGAGTCCCCCGAGCAAGTGTTGTGGACGGTATCGAAAGCGGGTCAAGAAGACCACGGTGGCCAAGTCCATTAGACCTTTCGGAATCCGCGACCAGCCGTATTTCGATTGCCCGTGAAGTCGAGGGTGATGCTCTACGGTGATCTCGGCAACTCGAAATCCTCTTGCGGCAGCTAGCACCGGGATAAAACGATGCATCTCGCCGTAGAGGCTGATTTCTTCGAGAACATCCTTGCGATAAGCTTTGAAGCCACAGTTGAAGTCATGCAGGGGAAGTCGAGAAAAATAGCGCAGGATCCCATTGAAGACTTTCGATGGCCAGCGTTTGTGCCAAGGGTCGAATCGGCGTTGTTTCCAACCGCTGACCACATCATAGCCTTCGTCAAGCTTGGCGAGCATTCGTGGGATCTCTTTTGGATCGTCCTGAAGATCCGCATCCATCGTGATGATGATTTTGCCGGTCGCTTGCCGAAACCCAGCGGATAGCGCGGCTGCTTTTCCGAAGTTCCTACGAAATCGTATCCCGTGGACCGTCGACTTGGATTTCGCCAATCTCTCGATCTCGTTCCAGGACTCGTCCGAAGATCCGTCATCGATCAACAGGATCTCAAAGGGAGTGATTGCGTTCGATTGGCAAACGGACTCGATGCGGTCGACGAGTTCACACAGCGTCGATTGCTCATTGAGAAGTGGAATTACGAACGAAAGTTGTGTCATTTCTCAGCGCCGCGAGCTTGGCACAGCTCCGGTAAGTGGCTGCGAACAAACAGGAATAATGCAATGCCAAATCCTAATCCACTTAAATCCGCATACCAGTCCTCGATGTCGCATACCCGGTTAAAGAATGGTTGCGTCCATTCGTCAAACGCACCAAAAAGGGCTCCAACTCCGAAAGAAAGACATGCCATAAGAAAAGTAGGTTTCAGAAAGAAACAGTGCATCCAATAGGTAAGGATGAATCCTATTCCGAGGTAAGCCACAAGGTGTAGCGTTTTATCTCCAACATGTGAAGCAATGGGAGTACTACTCGATGGAGGGATGTGCGTCAGCACGTAGAGGATCAAGAAACAGGAAGCGGTAAGAATTGAAACGGCTTTCTTTTCAAATCGCCCAAGTTGCTCGGCTCTGACTCGCTCTGCCTTACTACTCTCCGTACGCTTGCGGGTGGCATGACCAGCAACTTCCACCGAGCGCGAATTCTCAGCCGCGTAACTTTCCATCGAAATAAGCTTCCTGCTTTGGGATAACGAATGGTTTCGTTTTGCATCCTGATCGAGCGCGGGCGGATAGCTCCCAAGGGATGGACTTGGTTAAAAAAAAGAAGCCTCGGTTTTGTCGAGGCTTCGATCTTACAGTTTGTCAGTATACCGGTTTTTTCAATCAGTCCCACCACCATTGGCTGTTTGCCAAATCCGCAGGTGCGGAAAGCTTGGTCGAAACTCCGTCGAGTTCATTGTCGACAGCAGGATCGGAAGCGAGTTTGCGAGCGGAGATGTGCACACCGCCGATTGGGGTGATGAGCAACCCATCTTTTTTGACGGCGTTGACCGCTGGCTCGACTTGGGAGATTGCTGGGTTCGTCAACGTGACGAGCTTGGATTCATCTCCGAATACTCCCAACTCCCAGTTGGAACGACCGTAGAGATCATTTTGTTGCATGAAGGCTGCGACGACGCTCATGTCGAACAAGTTTCTCATGTGGCTGAAGACAGGGATTGCCTCTCCCAAAGCTTCGAACTTTTGAGTGAATTCCTTGGCGAAGGCAGTCGATGCGGAGTCACCTGAACCGGCACCACGGGTCCTGTTACCGGACTTGGTAAGGAATTCCTTCTCGCCGGTAAGCTTGACCCCTTGCCCTTGCAAGTGCAGAGCTGAACGATCTTCGTTCGTGGAAACCTTCGAGTAGTCTGCTTCAAAGTACCAGCGTTGCAGAGCGTTCTGGTTTGCGCCAGCTTGAGTTCGAGCGATCCAAGGCGTGAAAGGGATGACCGTGTTTTCCAATCCCAAACCGATGAGCTTCATTCGGTAGTCCGCTTCGACTAGAACGCGAGCGAAGTTCGTTTCGCGAGGTACACCCTTGACCGAAACGACTTGGTAACCAAGAGCTTGTTTCATTCCTGCAAGGACATTTGCGTTGATTTGGTTTGCGCGACCTTCGAATTGCGCATTGTACTGGTTCATCCGTTTGATCCCTTCTTGTGTTGGATCAATGGAAACAGCGATCGAACCTGCAGGCTCTTTGTTTGGAGCGTAGGTCCGAAGTGCGACTACCAAGTCGAGGAGCTTCAGAACGGACTTACCCGACTTGAGTCCAACGCGATCTCCGTTTTCGGTGACGTGAATCTTCTCCGCTGGACCAGCGATGACGATGTCGTTCGATTCGGGAAGGTAGAAAACGTATTCGATTCGGGTCAGGCCAGCCAAGCCGAGCATCTCTTCATCGAGTTCTTGGTCTTCTGCAAGCCGTTGAGCAACGATACTCTCGAGTCGGTTCAGAGATACTTTTCGCATCTCGGAGACGATTCGTTCGTTGCGGTCGGTCGACTTCAAGGTCGCCATGCGCATGCGTGCGGCAAGAGCGTTGTCGATGTTGCTGATACGCAACACCCCTTGCGGATCGATCTCGACACCACCGCCGTTCCCACTGTCGTTGTTATTGTTGTTGTTATTATTGTTATTGTTGTTGTTTTGGGAGTAGCCCATCGTTGCACAGAGTGCAACCAACAATAGCGAGCCGGTCGATTGGCCCAATCGGGAAAGTAAACGATGGAAAAGCATCAGGGATCGCCTTGTACTACTGAAATGCGGTCAGGTCCGAACTAAAAAGGTTCTTCCGACTCTTCTCGGGGGTATCGGACGCTGGAATCTGCCGTCCGATTGCAAAACAACGTAACTTCCAAGAATAGTTCCTGATTGGGTGGATATCAACAATTTGCGCAAATTAGGCGGGCGGGAGGAACTAGGAAAAACCATTTTTTTAGGAAAATCCGTCGTTTTCCGGAGAATCGATCAAGTTCGCTTGACGGGAAAAGTCCCTGGGAGCTACATCAACTCGGTGAGTATTCCGCATGGCGCAGAGCGAAGCGGGAACCGATCGGCTTGATAAATCCAAGGTTGAACTGAACCGTTGCTGCACCCAAGAGAATTTCAAGATGAAACGCTAGTTGTGGGGCTCAGGCATCCCCGCCGCGTCGATCTTGCGCGGTCTGCGAAGCGGATTCCTCTGCGATTTCTTGGGCGATCGAGCTATTTTACCCTATCTGTAGTCTGTTTTTTGCTTGTCCTAGCTTCGCAGTTGCACGGTCAAGCCCCTCCGCCGTTCCCGTCGACGACCCCTGGGTATTCCACCGGCGGATATCCTTCGACGGGCTATCCATCCACTGGCTATCCGACGACGGGTTATCCTACGACTGGGAGTCCCACCGGAGCTTTCCCTGCAACCACATTGCCACCGGTTTCGACAGTGCCTAAGTTTGGCGGCGTGCCGCCGGCGATCCCAAGCCCGACCTATCCGAACCCGGCTTATCCTTCCATGACAGCCGCCCCGACGGCCGCTCCGGCAGGTAGCTACAACCCTTACGCACCGACGTTTCGGCCAAGTACCGCACCGAATTCGAGTTTCAATCAGGTTTACAATTCATGGATGGATTGGCTTTCTGGGGCTCCCTCGCCAACGGCCTACGGTGCTCCGGCCCCTTACGGCGCACCGACGTCTTATGGAGCACCACCAACATACGGCGCGCCGTCGACATATAGCGCGCCGCCGACCTTTAGTGCACCACCGAGTACTTTCTCCGCTCCCGGTTACCCGGCCCCTTCCTACCCAGCACCTTCTTATCCGGCGCCCTCTTATCCAGCGCCGTCGTATCCCGGGCAAGCGTATCCGAGTCCAACGTATTCAAACCCGGCTTATCCTAACCCAGCGTATACGAACCCTGGGTATCCGGGGGCGAACCCGTATGGGTATCCTCAAGGCCCATATCCGAATTCATGGAATTCGTGGTGGCACAATACGTCGACTGCGGTGCAGACTCAGACGGAACAGACGATGCGATTTTGCCAAGGGGTGCGATTTCGCTATACCTATGTGCCTGGGAACACTGACTTCGGAGGTGTCTCCGGCAATCAAATCGAAAGTCATGACTTC
>CAIJIZ010000370.1 GCA_903820735.1 uncultured Pirellula sp. | reverse complement strand
TCGAAACGAAATGGTGTGCGAAATCTTTTTGTAATGCGGTTAGCAGATCGACAAGAACACGCACTGACCAACCTGCCAGAGGGCTTTGCCGCAATGCACGCGTATTGGCAACCGTGATGCATCAACACGACCTCGATCATCCAACATGAGATTCACTATGCCCTTGATAAAAACAAATTTCCACTTCGTCCTGACGGTACTCACTTACCTTGCAATGACCTCATGCGTGCAAGCCGACGAGCTATCCTTCAGTCGCGACGTACGTCCGATCCTCTCGGAAATGTGCTTTTCATGCCATGGCCCCGATGAAAAGGGCCGGAAGGGTGAACTTCTGCTCAGCGAGATGGCTGGGGCTCTCAAAGGTGGTGAATCCGGTGAACCGGCAATCGTCCCCGGAAAGCCGGCCTGGAGCGAAATGATCAAACGGCTCCACTCCGAAGACCCAGACGAACGCATGCCTCCCGGGGAAACCAAAAAGAACCTTTCCCCAGCACAAATCGCGATTCTCGAGAAATGGATTGAATCGGGAGCCAAGTACGAAAAGCATTGGGCCTTCGTCCCCCCAACAAAAATCGATGTTCCCAATTCCGACATTCCTCATCCAATCGATGCATTCGTCCGAGAAACGCTCGCACAGAACAACCTCTCACCAACTCACGAGGCCGACAAAGCCACCCTCTATCGTCGTCTAAGCTTCGATCTCATAGGTCTGCCACCTTCCCCTGAAGACCTCGCGGCCTACCTTGCCGATGAATCTCCGAACGCGTATGAAAACGCGGTAGACCGCCTGCTCAACTCACCTCACTACGGCGAACGGTGGGCTCGCAAATGGCTCGATCTCGCCCGCTACGCTGATACGAACGGCTACGAAAAAGATCGAACGCGAACCATTTGGCCCTACCGCGACTGGGTGATCAAATCCCTCAATGAAGACATGCCATTCGATCAATTCTCGATCGAACAAATTGCTGGTGACCTGCTGCCTCATGCGACGACGCAGCAACGAATCGCCACCGGGTTTCATCGCAATACCATGCTCAACGAAGAAGGCGGAATCGATCCGCTCGAATTCCGCTACAACGCAATGGTTGATCGTGTTGCCACAACCGGCGCTGCTTGGTTGGGCCTGACCCTTCAGTGCTGCCAATGCCACACCCACAAGTACGATCCTATCCAACATCGGGAATACTTTTCGATGATGGCCTTTCTCGACAACGCTGACGAACCAGAACTAGAAATTCCGAATCCTGACCAAGAGCGCGAAGCTGCTGCCCGATTGACGAAAGCCGATGAACTGGTCGCTTCGTTACCACAGAAGTGGCCCATCGCAGACCCAACCATCAACTGGGTTACTTCCACGCCAACGATTTCGCCTGAACCGACCGAACTCGTTCGAGTCCTCGATGACCACTCGATGCTTTTCCCCGCTCCAGGCCCCGAAAGATCCACTGTAAACGTCGATTTTGCCGAACTTAAAGGCTCTTTCACACATATCCGCATCGATGCCCTAACCGACGATTCTCTTCCCGGAAAAGGACCTGGCCGCACGGCACACGGTAACTTTGTTCTCAGCGAACTTGAGATCTATCTTGCGGGTAAAAAAATCAAACTTACCGATCCGACCGCAACCGCTGAACAACCCAATTACCCTGCGAT
>CAIJIZ010000369.1 GCA_903820735.1 uncultured Pirellula sp. | reverse complement strand
CGATATCCCGATCCTCTTCGCTAACGCTTCGCGTTACCAATGCCTCACTGACGTATCGGGTTACCATTGCATGGCCAACGGCCACTGCACATCATCGGTAACGCGCAGCGTTAACGAGCCATTGGTAACGCGCAGCGTTAACGAGCCATTGGTAACCCGACGTGTCCACGAGGGAGCTACCGTACACGCCCCATCGCTCATCCGCCACGGCCGGCATCCCGATCCACTTCGCTAACGCTACGCGTTACCAAGTCCTCACTGACGTATCGGGTTACCATTGCATGGCCAACGGCCACGTCGCATCATCGGTAACGCGCAGCGTTAACGAGCCATTGGTAACCCGCAGTGCCAACGAGGGAGCTACAATCCATACCCATACCAATCAAATCACTAACCCCTACCCCCCCGAACAACATCTACCTTATGCAACCAAAATTCCACTCGAAATATCTTCGCGAAGCGATCCGGCTATCGATGGAGAAGATGCAAGCGAACGAAGGAGGTCCCTTCGGTGCCGTCGTCGTGCGTCATGGGCAAGAACATGAAGGGGGCGAGATCATCGCCAGTGGCTGGAATCGTGTCACTTCGACCTTCGACCCCACCGCGCATGCCGAGATTACGGCCATTCGCGAAGCGTGCGGCAGATTAAGCACTGTATCCCTCGCAGGATGTTCGATCTACACAAGCTGCGAACCATGCCCGATGTGCTTGGCCGCAATCTATTGGGCTAGACTTGACAAGATCTATTTCGCTGCGGGGCGAGCCGATGCTGCCGCCGCCGGTTTCGATGATGATCTCTTCTATCGTGAGCTAGCCAAGCCCCTCTCTGACCGCAACGTGCCGATGGAACAGCATCTGCGGACCGAAGCGGTCGTGGCCTTCGACGCCTGGAGAACCAAGCCGGATCGAATCGCTTATTGAGGATCGACCCCGCTCATGCCTCTACTCGTGGCGAAGTGCTTCGATCGGATTCATCTTCGCTGCACGGGTTGCCGGATAGATACCGAAGATCAATCCGACCGCCAACGAGATAAAGAACGCACCCGGGATGCTTTCCGGGACGATCGACGGTTTCACCGTGCGGACGACTTCTGGTAGATCCGCCATCTGCTTGGGAAACCATACCGTTGCTAGTTCACGCGTCAAATCGACAGCAGGTGCACAGAGCAATCCGAAGAGGATACCGAGGATCCCACCGGTGAGACTCAATACGCTCGTCTCGACAAGGAACTGACGGATGATATCGCGGCGTTTTGCTCCAAGTGCGCGGCGAATACCAATCTCGCGCGTCCGCTCGGTTACGGTCGCAAGCATGATGTTCATGATCCCAATACCACCGACAAGCAGCGAGATAGCCGCGATCATTCCCATGAAGAGCATGAACATCGCTCGTGTCGTACGGGCTTGTTCAAGCAGTTCGAGTGGAACTACCACGGAGATGTCTTCCATCTTTTCGTGGCTGCTCAAAGCCGCGGAAACGAGTTCAGCGGTTTGTTTGACTTGGCCCACGTCCGCGACACGCAGAGTGATTTGATTGAGTTCGATGATCTCCCCTTCTCGCGACCCGGAACGCATGGTCATGATCGTATCGCCGATGCGTTGTTGCAACGTTCGGATCGGGATGTATACGTCGTTTGAGAAGTCCTGAGCCGACATCGAGCCACCGATCGCGGCAGTGGCACCTTTGGGTTTAAGAACGCCGACGATCAAGTAAAAGTCTTGGTTTTCGGGCATGTAGATACGCTGACCGATAGGGTCTTCGTAGGGAAACAAGCGCTCGGCGACTTTGGCGGAAAGAACGCAGTGGCAGTCGCGAGAGAAGTTCTCTGCATCGGTGAGGAAGTGTCCGGCGGATACCTGTAGCTTGGTGACTTCGGCGTACTCCGGGGTGCAGCCGACTAAGCGACCGTCGAGTTTGCGGTCTTTGAATTGGAATTGACGGCGCATCTCGCGGATCGGGATCGCGCTCTTTACGGTTGGAATGGTATCGACCAGCATGTCGTATTCTTCGCGGGTCAGCCCATAGGGCGTTAACCCTTGGCTCGACATCTTCTCGCTCGGCGGTTTGACCGTTCGAACCATGATCGTATCGGCCCCAAGGCTCTCGATCTGCTTCTGAGCCTCGTCACCGATCCCCTTGCTGATCGCAAGTAGCCAAATCACACTCGCTACACCGATAAAGATCCCGAGGACGGTCAAGATCGACCGCATCGGGTGTAGCCAAAGGCTTTTGATCCCGAGTTGAATCGTCCCAAGTAAAATTCCCATCGCTCGATATCTCCACTAAGCAGTGCGTGTTAAGTGCAGTGCTGAGACTGCGATATTTGAATTCGGCAACGTTACACAGCCCATTAAACTTCGACGGGCATATTATCGATGGCGTATTTCGCCGCTTCGTCGCGAACTTCTTGGGTGTTAATCCGATCCCATTGCAAGCGACCATCCTTGAGTCTTATGACCCGCTTCGCTCGCTTGGAAACTTCGTCTTCGTGGGTCACGAGAATGATCGTTCGACCTTCGTTATTGAGCCCTTCGAAGAGGTGCAAGATTTCTTCCGTGGTGCGCGAGTCAAGGTTACCGGTCGGTTCGTCCGCGAGGATAAAGTACGGGTCGTTGACCAAGGAACGAGCGATAGCAACCCGTTGTTGCTGCCCCCCGGATAGTTGTGTTGGACGGTGATCGAGCCGTTCGCCCAAGCCGACCATTTTCGCCAAGTCTAGCGAGCGTTTCTTCTGTTCGGGAGTCAGCGGTTTGCCTTGATAAAACAAGGGGACTTGGATGTTCTCTACGACCGTTAGTTGCTGGATCAAGTTATACGCTTGGAAGACGAATCCGATGCGTTGCGAGCGGATGTCCGCGAGTTGGTCATCAGACATTTTTGCAACGTCGTCGTTACCGAGCCACAGACTACCTGCGGTGGGTTGGTCCAAGCAGCCCAAGAGGTTCAGCAAGGTACTTTTTCCGGAGCCTGATGGACCCATGATTGCGACGTAATCGCCGACGGGGACATCGAACGTAACGCCGCGCAGAGCGCGAACCGTTTCGCTTTTAAGGACATATTCCTTTTTAAGGTCTACGACGCGGCAAGCGTATCCGTCGGTTTTGAATTCTTCAGCCATCGAAGTGTTCACCGCCTGTGTTGACTGTATGTGTACCGCAGGTTGAATAGATGTGTACCGCAGGTTGACTGGATGTGGAGATTGGAAAGTAGACTTGCAAGAGTTCCCGGCCAAGCGCCAACGATGAATCGTTGCATGATGCGTTGGCCGGTGATTTGCTTGAGCAAGCTTACTTGAGCCAGTTTAGTTAGCGCGTGGGCCGGGTCCGCCCGCACCGCCTGGAGGGCCGCCGGCTCCACCGGACATTGCAGCCATGCGTTTGCGAAGGACGGTGGAGAGTTCCGCGCGATCGACTTTCCCATCCTTGTTGGAATCGTAGTCGCTAAATGAATTCTTAACGCGCTCTTCAGCGGCAGCTTCTTCTTGGGAGATCGAGCCATCGGAATTGGTATCAAGGCGTTGCATCATGATGGTGACGATGGCGTCAGCCGATGGGGCCCCGCCTTGTGCTCCTGGTCGTCCTGCGCCCGGTCCACCAGCACCTGCAACAGCAGCACCACCACCAGCTCCTGGGCCACCTGCACCAGCGCCTGGGGCACCCGCACCGGCAGCAGCACTTTGGGGCATGGGTTCGTTCGACATCGCCACAAGCTTCGAGCGATCATCCTCGTCTTCGAATTCGGGGATATTCATTTTATCGAGGTGGTTTCGAGGGTCGAGCACGACATCATCGTTTGCGGCGACGCCATCTTTCACCGTGACGAACTTGTCGTTGGTGGCACCGATTTTGATTTCGCGGGTATCCCATTTATCTTTGCCGCGCACGAGAACGAAGTGATGTCGTTTAGCCTCGTAAACAGCGTGCACAGGGATTTGTAGAGCTTTGTCGATTTGTTCGACGAAGATACGGACTTCGGCGGTCATGCCGGTTCGGATCGTCTCTGGGGGATCGATGATTTGAACGTAGGTAGCGTATTCCTTAACGTTCGAGCCCCACCAGTTACCTGGTTCGGCGTATTTGTTAACTTTGAAGACACGTCCGAGGAGTTCATTTTCGACGGCGTTTACTCGGATCTTGACCGGCATTCCTTCTCGGATAAGGCTGATTCGCGATTCGTTGATTTTGGCTTTGACTTGCATCCTGGTTGGGTCAGGGAGCAAGAAGATCGTTTGTTGTTCGCGGACGAGTGCACCTGGTTCGACGATGAATTCGCTACCGCCTCGTCCGGAGCTTTTGTTCGCGTAGACGACTTGGCCGTCGGCAGGGGCTTTGATCGTACAAGCTTTGATTTGGGTATCGATTTCTTCGAGTTTATTCTTTTCTTCGACGAGGGTATTTTTGTCCGATTCGAGTTTTGCACGGGTGGTTTCGATATCAGCGTCGTATTGGACCAGCATCTTTGCTTTGGTCAGTTCATCGAGAACGCGCAGTCGGCCTTGAGCCGACTCAAGGGTACTTTTTGCGTTCTCGACCGAGAACTGTTCCGCTTCGATTTGAAGTGGCTTGAGAGTTCCTTTGGCCGCGAGTCGTTCGGCGCTTTGGAGGGAGAGTTCGGCTTTGCGAAGGGATTGTTGAGCGACGGCGATTTCGCTTAGGATCGCTTTGCGTTCGGTCAGGAACGTACCTTCAAGGTATTCTTGGCGGGCGATAACCGCTTTATTGACGGCAGCTTCGGAGCTGATCACCGAGGATTCCGCGGAGCTGACGACGATGCGTTGGTTTTTCGATTCTTGTTCGAGTGCCGAGGAGTCGAGTTGGCAGAGGGTTTCACCTTTTTTGACCAAAGTTCCTTCGGCGATGACCGTCAGGAAATCGCCCAGCAGGTGAGAGCGGCGCAACAGCCGAGCCGGCGAAATTTGCGGCGAATGGTGGGCTTGAGAATTGTCCAACGAGGGCTCCAACGAGGCCAGTGCGATGCGTTTTGCGCAGCATGG
>CAIJIZ010000368.1 GCA_903820735.1 uncultured Pirellula sp. | reverse complement strand
GGTGTGGCCCAGAGAAACACCAACACACCAACCCAAATATCCTTTCCAAGCTCCTTGGAAACCATACCCAATCGCCAAGCCGACCCACCCGTGCGATGCTGCACCAAAAACACCGAGCCCGCTGCTGCGAGGATGAACGCACACGACATCACAAACGCATTCCACGCCGAAGGAGTCGAAAACTCGCTTGTACCTTTCCCTTCGTTTTTCGAGCCATCCTTGCCGATGGCGTAAGTAGCCACAACCGGATTGTTCGTCTCGAGGCGTACATTGTTAGCGCCGATGAACTTGGTAACGATCGAGCCGACTGGTCCCCCGACGGGCCCTTCAACGGACGATCCAGGGAATGGACTGGTCTGTTCGGCCGAGGGTACCAGGATGTCTTTCTCTTGCCTCACTCCCGCTATACCCACCGCCAAAAACTGGGCCATGATCACGCAACCGGCAAAGGCAACCAGATCAATAAACCCAATTCGCTCTGGCTTTGAATCCCGTTTCCACCCATCCCAGAAAGCGACTTTATTCCACCGGAAAAGCAACCATGCGTGCACGAAGATCATTCCGAAAAACATCGTCAGCAAAACGATTGTAAAGAGGGCCACCAAAGCCAACTGGTCTGGAGGCAGATCTTCAGGTTTCATCACTTACCACCTTTGCTACCACGAATCACAAGCAGGACATATTCCACAGCCGAGGCGACGGTTAGCAACAACATCCCCCAGACTAGCAGTTGGGTGGTAGGACCCAACCAACTCGGAGATCCTTCTGCGAGAACCAATTGCAAAAGTACAGCAACAATCGCTGCGCATTGCAAAACCATTTTCCATTTACCGAGCTGCTTGGCAGAAAAATCCCCACCTTGGCCTTCGACCATCCCACGAAGACTCGTTACCAGCAACTCTCTAGCAACCACCAAGGTGGCCATCCATGGAGCGATTGCCGAGCCGCTAACGCCCACTAAAGCGATCATCGCCCCACAGATGATGACTTTGTCTACGAATGGATCGAGGATTCGCCCAAGCTTCGTTACTTGCTGGTACTTTCTCGCCCACCATCCATCGATCCAATCGGTGGAAGCCGCGATGACGAACAGAATCAAAGCCGGTAACCAAGCTGCCCATTCTATGCATCCGCAAACGATAATCGCCAAGATCAATCGTACGGTCGATAAGGCATTTGGAACGTTCCAAGGGTTGCTCGAAAGGGTCGATGTCTTCTGTGTTGCACTCATGGAATCACTCTCAGTGCAGCACCGATCAAATCATAGTTATCCGAAGACACAATTTCGCATTCAACGAGGTCGCCAGGCTTGACCGAAACATCCTCGGTTGCCGAGACGTAGACGCAAGCGTCAACATCTGGGGCATCGGCATAGGATCGACCAACCCATGCTTGCTGGATGCTTTGAGCTCCACGTTTGCCCTTCTGCGGCGTTTCATTAAGCTCGACTGCTTTGTCGATCAAAATCGGAAGTTTCTTCCCCAATTGCTTTGCGCACCAATCAAAAGCATTCTTTTGCTGAACTGCCATGAGCCGATTGCGGCGTTCCTTTTTGATTCGCTCCGGAAGATGTTCATCGAGCCGAGCCGCAGGCGTATCGGGCTCGATGGAATAGGTAAATACTCCAAGCCTTTCGAAATGCATCCGATCAACGAATTCGACAAGATCCTCAAACTGCTCATCGGTCTCTCCAGGAAAGCCGGTGATCATGGTGGTTCTCAAGACAAGTTCCGGGATCGTCTCGCGCATCATCGAGACCATCTCTACCGTGGACTCTTGTGTGACCCTTCGCGACATCCGCTTGAGCATCGTGTTGTTGATATGCTGCAAGGGCATGTCGATATAAGGCAGAATCCTTTTTGATTGTCCGATCGTAGTCATAAGAGCCTTGTCGATGTACATCGGATAGAAGTACATCAAACGGATCCAATCAAGCCCCTCGACTTGGTCGAGCTCTTCGAGCAACTGCCGAAGCCTTGGCTCACCGAACATATCGATACCGTAGTAAGTCGTGTCTTGAGCGACGATAATCAATTCGCGAACGCCGTTGTCCGCAAGCCGCTTGGCTTCCACAAGAATATCCTCGGGTGGTTTGCTCGCGTGCTTGCCCCGCATTTTTGGGATGGCGCAAAACGTACATAGCCGATCGCAACCTTCAGAAATTTTCAGATAAGCAAAATGCTTAGGGGTTACCTGTAAACGCAAATGATCTGACAAGGCTCGAATCGGAGCAGGACGAAAAACGGTGCGTTGCTCATCCAAGCCATCCATGATGCGGTCGACTAGATTACCAATCTCATCTCGCCCGAAGACTCCAACAAGCCCATCGATTTCGGGACGCTCTTCAAGCAGCTGTTCGTTCTGACGTTCAGCGAGACAGCCGGTGATCACTACGCCACGAATCTTTCCAGATCGCTTTAAGTCCAACATCTGATCGATCGCTTCGAACGACTCTTTGCGAGCGTGATCGATGAACCCACAAGTATTGATCACCACAAAATCAGACTCTTCAGGGTCTTGAACTAGTCGATAGCCTCGCTCGTGCAGGATGCCAAGCATCTGTTCGCTATCGACCAAGTTCTTTGGACACCCAAGACTGATAAAAGCGTAAGCACCCCGCTTGCCTTGAGGATTCTCCGAAGCCAATGGCCCCTCGGAGGCTTGAGGGTTCTCGATGATAGGTAAAGCACGCATAAAAGCTTGTACTGTAGAGTGCAAAGATGGGTCGGAAGGGGATTTACGACGCTCCTGGCGAATCTTCGCGAGGACCCGGGGTATCGGCAAACGAAAAACCGGTCTGTTGGATCATATCAGCCCCACTGCTTTGGGCTAGGTGAAATCGCGGTGGCTTGGTGGTATCGTACCAGTTATGACGGATTTTCCAAGGAATCCTGCAGCTCGGCGACTCCCACCTGTAACCCCAATGCGGGTTGTAGTGCGACCTCAGTTCGAATCGCTACACCCCGCATAAGATTTCACGAACGATGGATTCCAATCGATCCGAAACCCCGAGGAGAGGAGTCGGGCTCGAAACATCAATGCCCCTGATCCTCCGAGCCTGCGATCAGACCGAAGAAGGAGCTTCGTCAATGATTCGGAACATGGAACCGGTTTTTCGTTCGAGAATATTTGCGAAAGCAGCAGTCGCGACTGCATTTTGCTGCGCACCGCTCTCGACGTACCGCTGTGAAACTCTTCTGGCTCAAGACCCTACGGCTCTGGCTCCCTTGCCATACGTCGGGCGGATCGAACCTGCCAATCGCTACGAACTCGGACAGGGACTCGCCCCTGGATTCTTCCTCCCACCGTCTCCCATCGTTGCCAATCCTCCAACATCACTCCCTAGCACAGTCTCTAGCACAGTCCCCAGTACAACTCCCAGCACAACTGGTCCCGGTATCACATCACTCGGCACCAACGGCCCCGGGTTTGTTAATGGGCAACAAGCCGGGCAACCTTCCGGGCTAACCGGGCAACTTTCCGGGCAAAACCCAACTCTCGACCTTGAAACATACTCTGGCTCGCCGGCGGAGATCATTATCGGCAGCGGTGTGCCACAGCCTTTGACAACCCAGGCTGCCCCGGCGATCCGCCCAGAGCCGATCCCACAACCATTTGCACCCTCCTACCCAAGTGTCCCCGATCAGCCAACCGCTTCGTATTCTCCTCCGATCGAGCTCGACCTTCGTTCAAGCCCTCCGCAGGTATCCAACAACACAAGCGGCACATCGCGCCCTTGCGCTCCGCTTGCCTGCCCATCCCCTTGGTTCTTCTCTTCGAACGCTCTATTGATGAAGCGTCACGAATCCGAAAACAGGATCTTCTCAAGCAGCTTTGACAATCCATCCGAATCGCGTCTTACAAGTCGTGATGTGGACTTTGGCACCGCAGGTGGATTTGAACTCGGAGGGGGACGCTACTTCGGATCGGGCAAATACGCCTGCATGGGTAGCTACTGGTCTCTATTCTCCGAACCACAGAGTCTCATCGCTCCTGCCTCATCCCCTGACTTCACCTCTGGTCTTCAATCTAACCTCCCGTTTAACGTTCCCTCCAATCACCAGCCTGGGGTCAGCGAAGGCCTAACCTTGCATGGAACCCCCGTCCAGGAACTATTCGCCAATGCTTCGGCGCATCGACTTGTTCGCGACCAAGACATCCAAAATATGGAGATCAACTTGTACTGGTTTGCAATCGGTGGATCGGCCCGCCAACCCTTAGCACCTAGTTGCACAGATAGCGATTGCTGGAATATCAGCAAGCAACCAACGGGTTCGAACGCTCCTTGGTTTCAAGTCCCAACTCGGTTGCGAGTGAGCTTATTCAGTGGGGTACGGTGGTTTCAATTCCGCGATGCCTTAACTTATAGCGCCGATGATGTCGCTTACAACGTCGATGCGAGAAACGATTTGTGGGGCATTCAATCTGGAGCCATTACGCATTGGCTTGCAAGCCCCCGTTGGAGTTTCTTCTCAAGCGTAAGCGGTGGCGTTTACAACAATCACTTGCAATCGGCATCCCGAGTTGGCGATTCTCTTTCCGACGCTCAAATCCTTGCAGTCGGTCCGACGAACGCGCAAGCCTATCGATTCGAAGGGGCTGGTAATGCATCCTCATTCTTGGGTGAAGCTTCTACCGGACTCACTTGGCACTTCGCCCGAGGGTGGACCGCCAACGCTTCCTATCGCGTCCTCGGTGCCTCTCAAATCGCGACTTCCCTCGGACAGATCCCTTCCGATTTCCGTATCCCAGCTCCATCGAATCCGCAAAACGATGATTCCCTTATGCTCCATGGCGTCTCACTGGGAATGTCGTACAACTTCTAGATTTCCATGAGCAATCGGCCGACTCGGTCGCTGATGCATCAATCAACTAGAAAACGAATCCCATCGACATGACTTCTCAACCAATATGCCCTCCCGAACGCTCTGTCGCCCCCTACTTTCTTGGCATCGACGTTGGCGGCACCGGGATCAAAATCGGTTTGCTTGACGACCAAGGACAGACGTTAGGATTTACAGCCATCGACACGCTGGAGGCTCGGGGCCCCCTCGATGCAATGCAACGTGTCGCACAAACTTCCGAAAAACTGCTCGATAGTGTTGGGGTCAACAAAAGCTCCGTCGTGCGAGCCGGACTTGGCACTCCTGGCAGCCAAGACATCCCCAAAGGTCTTTTGATCGAACCCCCAAACCACCCTCACTGGCATCACTTTCCCATCGTCGAATGCCTCAAAAACCAGCTCGGGCTTCCGGTTTCCTTCGCCAACGACGCCAATGCCGCGGCTTTCGGTGAGTTCTGGATCGGGACCGGAAAAACACATTCAAGCTTGGTACTGATCACTCTCGGAACCGGCGTCGGGGGTGGAATCATCATCGACGGACAGCTGATCGTCGGCCATAATAGCTTTGGAGGGGAGTGCGGCCACATGCTCATCGACCCAAGTCCAACCGCACGCCTGTGCGTTTGGGGCGGGGGACGAGGCCAACTAGAAGCCTATGCTAGTGCTTCGGCTCTCGTTGAGCGGGCCAAAGAATCCCTCCGTTCAGGAGCAAAAAGCCTCCTTTCCAACGAAACCGAGGGATTGACGGCCAAGAGAATCTTCGAAGCCGCCGAACTCGGTGACGATTGGAGCTTGAAAATTATCGAGGAAACGGCAGATTATCTAGCTGTCGGAATCACCAGCCTGGTGCATATCCTCGACCCTGGACTCGTCGTCTTAGGGGGGGCAATGAATTTCGGCGGCCCAAAACACAAAACAGGACGCCGATTCCTCGATAAAGTACGCCAAGGATTCGAAGAACGGACTTTCCAGTACGTAAAAGCTGGTACCATCATCGAATTCGCCAACCTAGGAGCGGACGCCGGCTACATCGGAGCCGCAGGGATCGCTCGATCCGATTACCATAAGACCTTATGAACCCAAAAGACCAAAAGAACGTCGGCGATATCCCTCTGGAAAACATCCGGAACTTCTGCATTATCGCCCACATCGATCACGGAAAAAGTACCCTTGCAGACCGACTCCTGGAAAAGACAGGAACCGTCGAAATCCGGAAAATGAAGGAGCAACTCCTCGATGCAATGGATCTCGAGCGTTCGCGCGGAATCACGATCAAAGCGAAAGCCGTCTCGCTGCTGCATCGTCACAACGGCCAACTCTACGAGCTAAACCTCATCGATACCCCCGGCCACGTAGATTTCCAATACGAAGTCTCCCGCTCCCTATCCTGCTGCGAAGGGGCGTTACTGCTGGTCGATGCGTTCCAAGGAGTCGAAGCACAGACGGTGGCCAACGCCTACTCGGCAATGGATCACAATTTAAAGATCATTCCGGTCATCAACAAAATCGACTTGAACCACGCTCGTGTCGACGAAGTCACCGCTGAGATGAACCAATCCCTGGGCATCGATCCAGACGAAATCGTCAAGTGCTCTGGGAAAGCTGGGATCGGAATCGATGAGCTCCTCTCCGCGATCATCGAACGCATCCCCGCACCCTCAGGGGACGACAAAGGCTCCTTGCAAGCGATGGTTTTCGACTCTCACTACGATGACTATCGCGGCGTAATCACCTACGTACGACTCATGTCTGGCGAAGTAAAGAAGGGTGACAAAGTCCGCTTCTATCGCGCAGGGGTTAACTACGAAGTCCTCGAGATCGGGCAATTCGTTCCTGAACGGAAACCTGTCGACAAACTCCGATCCGGCGAAGTCGGTTACTTGATTTGCAATATCAAGTCACTCAAAGACGTCCGCATCGGCGATACAGTCGTCCATTTGAACGATGAAAACGTTGAACCACTCGAAGGCTATGCACCCCCGAAGCGAATGGTCTACTGTGGCTTGTATCCAAGCGACGGCCAAGACTTCAGCGAATTGCGTGATGCACTCGAAAAACTCTCGATCAATGACCCATCCTTCGAATTCGCTCCTGAGACGAGCGAAGCTCTCGGGTTCGGTTTCCGATGCGGCTTTCTCGGGCTGCTTCACATGGAAATCATCCAACAGCGACTTGAGAACGAATGCGATATCGATCTCGTTCAGACCGCTCCGAACGTCACCTACGAAATCGTCAAACGCGGTGGTGAAACACTAGAAATTCACCGACCTCAAGAAGTCCCCGATTCCGGTGAAATAGAAGAATTCCGCCAACCAATCGTTCGGGTTAACTTCGTCCTACCAACCGAATACATCGGCGTAGTGATGAAATTGTGCCAAGACCGACGCGGGATCCTTCGAGGAAACGAATATCTATCTGGTACTCGCGCATTGGTTAGCTACGATCTCCCATTGGCCGAAGTCATCTACGACTTGCACGATAAACTCAAAAGTGCAACTCGCGGCTACGGGACGATGGACTACGAAATCATCGGCTACGAAAACGCAGATCTGGTCCGCATGGATATCCTAGTCAACGGTAAGCGGGTCGATGCTCTGAGCATCATCTGCGACCGACGCGATGCCGACCGACGAGGGCGCGCGGTCGTCAAGAAGCTCAAAGAAGAGATCGATCGCCACATGTTCGAAGTAGC
>CAIJIZ010000367.1 GCA_903820735.1 uncultured Pirellula sp. | reverse complement strand
TCCATACATCGATACCATCGTCGCGCAGTTGAGAGTATTGGTTAACCCAAAAAGCATTTGGCTCGATATCGATGAGAAAACTGCCAAAGCCGAGGGGATCGAACCACAAGCGAAGTTCCTACTGGGAGAAGCAACTGAAGTTCCCTTACAAATCAACGAAAACGGGCTTCTTTGGCGTGTCGATTTACAAGGGGGGCAAAAGACAGGCTACTATCTCGATCAACGCGAGAACCGGGCGGCTGCTGCCCGTTGGGCTCCGCTTGGTGCAAAAGTCCTCGACGTGTGCACCTATGGTGGGGGGTTCGCATTGAATATCGCCAAGCAAGACTCCACCGCCAGCATTACAGCCATCGATAGCAGTCAGAAAGCTTTGGAGATGGCGAAAGCGAACGCTGAAGAAAACGGGCTTGCTGATCAACTTGAATTCGAACAGCAGGATTTTTTCCAAGCCCTTTCGGATCGCGTCGATTCCAAGAGCATTTACGACATGATCGTCTTGGATCCTCCCAAACTCGCCGGGGCGAGAGACAAGGTCCCTCGGGCTCTGGCTGCCTACCATCGCTTGAACTACCTTGCCATGCGTTGTTTGCGCCCGGGCGGAATACTCGTCACCTGCTCGTGTTCTGGCCGGGTCTCCAGACCCGATTTCCTAGATACACTTCTGGGAGTCGCCAAAAGACTCGGTCGTGATGTGCAGATCCTCGAACAACGCGGCGCTGCGGCTGACCACCCCGTCAATATCCATTGCCCGGAGACCGATTACCTAAAATGTGTGATCTGCCGAATCCTTTAAAAGCGAAAATCCCCCACCCTAAACTTACTTTTGCCCTCCAACCCCCACCATTCCCACCACAAATATCAAATTCCTAGCAAAAAATGGCGGATTACCCCGGCAGTGTACTTGCTCGATTCCGCTGGTCTTAGGTAAACTTTCACCCCTGATTTTCTCGGTAAGACCTGAGGAAATCTACACGGTTTTAAACCGAGAATTTGAAACGGAACCCACCCTGGGAAACCGATCAAAAGCAGGTATAAATACAAATCGGTTCGTATTGCCAACGAAACGGTTTGAAGAAGGCTTAGTAGGCCGCAAAAAATGCCAAAGTGGCGGAATGGCAGACGCGCTGGACTCAAAATCCAGTGTCCGCAAGGACGTGTGGGTTCGACTCCCACCTTTGGTACTGATCAAGGTATTTTTAAGTTTCCTGAAGGAATTTTTCCAACGAGTTCGTATGCCAACCATTAACCAATTGGTTCGTCGCAACCGCGTTGTACAACGCAAGTCCACCAAGAGCCCAGTGCTCGAGCGATGCCCGCAAAAACAAGGCGTTTGCCTCATCGTTCGTACGATGACCCCAAAGAAGCCGAACTCGGCCCTGCGAAAAATCACTCGGGTTCGCCTGAGCAATGGCAAGGAAGTCACGGTTTACATCCCAGGTGAAGGCCACAACCTTCAAGAACACTCCATCGTTCTCATCCGTGGTGGTCGTGTGCGGGACTTGCCAGGGGTTCGATACCAAGTCGTTCGCGGATCCCGCGATACCCTCGGTGTCAACGGTCGTAAGCAATCCCGAAGCCGTTACGGTGCGAAGAAGGCCTAAAGTCTTCTTTACCGCTCCACACCGAGCGCTTTTAGCCGCCTCGGTTACATCGTTCACTACAGCAAACAATTTCGTTCAACAGAGTACTGGTTCCCATGGGAAAGATCACCGCTTCACGCACGACCCTCCGTCCTGATCCACGGCACAATTCGTTGCTGGTCGCTAAATTCGTCAACTGCTTGATGTACGACGGCAAAAAGACGACTGCATACAACGTTTTCTACGATGCTCTCGATGAAATCTCTGAGAAAATCAAAGATCGTCCTGCCGTAGAAGTCTTTGAGACTGCGATTGAAAACGTCAAGCCGTACATCGAAGTACGATCCAAGCGGGTCGGTGGTGCTTCTTACCAAGTACCAATGCAAGTGAACAAGAACCGCCAACAATCCCTAGCCTTCCGCTGGATTCTTGGTGCCGTCCGCGAAAAGAAAGGCCGAGCTACGGCTACCAAACTCGCTGATGAACTCATGGCAGCCTACCGCAAGGAAGGCACGGCGATCACCAAGCGGGAAAACACCCACCGCATGGCGGATGCTAACAAGGCCTTCGCTCACTTCGCTTGGTAGTCTCAAGACTACAACCTGGCGAAAGCTACTGAACTTCAAACACCTCCAGTTCAACCTGGAGGTGTTTTCCTTTACCCCCCTGTCCATGCTGCGCAGCTAGCGTTCTGCAAGAGCGATCTTAGATTGATGACAGAATCGTTCCAAGAGCTCATTTCCTGCACTCCTAGCGGTCTGTATTGCCCCGCTGGCGACTTCTACATCGATCCCTGGCTACCTGTCGACAAAGCTGTCATCACCCACGCTCACTCCGACCATGCGCGCAGCGGTTCGAAAGACTATTTGGCCACCCCCGAAAGCGAACCGCTTTTACGACTGCGTCTGGGTCGCAATATTCAACTACAAACGCTTCCCTACGGAAACGCCCTACGTATCGGCCGAGCATCAGTCTCACTCCATCCCGCAGGACATATACTCGGTTCTGCCCAAGTCCGGATTGAAGTCGAAGGAAAAGTGCTCGTTATCACCGGCGACTATAAACTTCAATCCGACCCGACTTGCACTCCGTGGGAACCTGTCCGTT
>CAIJIZ010000366.1 GCA_903820735.1 uncultured Pirellula sp. | reverse complement strand
GCGATAAGCAAAGATTTAAATGGGTTGACCACCGTTGCAGGGAAAGACGATTTGTTGCAAGGGTCTTTTGCAAACCCACTGAATGTCGATTTACTCGATGGGACGTTGTATTTTGCCGGTAGGGCTTATGCGATTCCGGATCGAATACGACCTGGTGAGCGGATCCCGATTACGGCGATGATTCCGAAGGACATCACGCGGAGATTGCAACGCAGGACATTTGTTGCGGGCCAGGAGCAGGGGGTCGAGTGGGATCCATCAAATACGCTGGAATGGGAGCGGTTAGCCGAGTTGATGACGTTCCATAGAGCTTCAGGTGGTGCTGCATATACGGGGCTACATCATCGTTATTTGTCGATTTTAGAGAACTCTGATTTGCTCAAGCTCGACAAAGCGGTGGTCTTTGGACGATTGCCCGAACCGGTAAGTTCATGGAATTTGCAGAGGGATGGGGTCCAGCGCAATGCGGTTGGAGGGAAACAACTCTGCGTTGTTCGGTTGGTATTGGTGGTAGATAACAAGGATCGATCATTGGTCTTGCTCAAGGACCAGTCGGCAAGTCCGGGGCCGAATCCATAGAGTTAGAGAATCCGTTAGCAGATGCGAGAGCGACAGTGATCAAAACGATCAAGCTTACGAAGAAGTACGACGACATGTATGCGATTCGAGACATTGATCTCGATTTGGGGCAAGGTGATTTATTCGGGTTCATCGGTCCGAACGGTGCTGGCAAGACCACAACGATGCGGATTATCGCTACGTTGTTAGAGCCGACCGAAGGGGAGGCTTACGTTTGCGATTACTCCATTTACACCCACCCGAAGGAGATTCGTCGGCTGGTAGGGTACATGCCCGACTTCTTCGGGTTGTACGATGACATGACGGTGATCGAGTACTTGGAATTTTTTGCTGCTGCTTATCGGATCGGACCTCAGATGCGTCGCAAGCGGTGCAACGAGATGCTTGAGGTCGTCGACTTGGACTTCAAGCGGGATGCTTATGCGAACACGTTATCCCGGGGCCAGACTCAACGGCTTGGTTTAGCTCGGACGCTCTTGCACGACCCGGCTGTGCTTTTGCTCGATGAACCATTAAGCGGGCTTGATCCGCGAGCCCGGATCGAGATGCGTCGTTTGATGCGACGATTGGGAGAGATGGGCAAGACGATCATCGTCAGCAGTCACATCCTGCCTGAATTAGCTGACGTTTGCAATAAAGTTGGGATTATCGATTCCGGTAAGATGATCGCGAGCAACGACGTGGCGACGATTATCAAGCAGGTCAGCCCCAACGTCACGCTGCTCATCGATTTAATGCGAGCGGAGGATGGTTCGAAAGCGGTGGATTTGCTTTCGGCTCAGAGCATCGTCCAAAGTGTTGCGATCACCGATAGTTTGTTGCGGGTGACGCTCAAGCCGGAAGTAGAAGATTATTCTGGATTGGGGATGTTATTAGCGAGCAACGGATTGGCGTTTCGCAAGTTTGCGCAAGAAGAGATCAATCTCGAATCGGCATTTATGGCCTTCACTAAGGGAGCAGGGGCGAAGATCTAATGAGCGATGCATTACGCCGATGGATACCTCATGAAGACTGGCTGATCATTCTTGTCGGTAGCTTGGTATTGTTACTTTGCACGCAGTTCGTGCGGATCAAACCGGCAGAGAATGGGGTAGGGAAGGGAACGGTTGAGAATCTCGGTAAAGGAAAAGTTGCCAAGCTTGAGCAGTGGAGAAGCGATCCGACCGACGCGATCTTTTCGAAGCCGGTGGCGAAGAAGTCCTACAATCAAGGTTGGCCTCTGGCCTGGACGTTTTGCGTAGTATCGTTGCTCGTCGCTCCGCTAGCTAAGTACAAGGGAATACGACCGAGCGAGTATTTCGTTGGTATTACCGCTCTGTTTCTGCTCGGCACTCTCGCCTTTATGATGGCAGGGCAGGAGGTGATCAAGCAATACAATTTTGAGTATGTGCTTTGGGCTTTGCTGTTAGGTTTGTTGATCAGCAACACTGTTGGAGTACCAAGTTTCTTTCGCCCAATGCTCATGGGAGATAGCTTGATCAAGCTTGGGCTAGTGCTCTTTGGGGCTGAAGTATTGTTTGGCAAGCTGGTTGTGTTAGGGGTACCGGGCATATTTACTTCGTGGGTTGTAACCCCGATTGTGCTGATCTCCACCTATTGGTTTGGTCAGCGGGTTTTGAAGATGGAGTCTCCGAGTTTGAATATGGTGATATCTGCGGACATGTCTGTCTGCGGGGTATCAGCAGCGATTGCAACCGGGGCGGCATGCAAGGCGAAGCGGGAAGAAATATCGTACGCCATTGGGGTATCGTTATTGTTTACCGCCATCATGATGGTCGTCCAGCCACGTATCGTCTTGATGTCAGGGATGGATAAGATTGTCGGGGCAGCTTGGATGGGTGGAACGATTGACTCCACGGGTGCGGTGGCTGCGGCGGGTGCGGCGTTAGGAAAAGAAGCCGAAACCGTGGCTTCAGCCGTCAAGATGATACAGAATGTCTTGATAGGTGTGATCGCTTTTGGGGTCGCGACATATTGGTCGATGAAGTTTGGGGATTCGGGCGGTTCGGAGCGGATCGGGGTCGGGGAGATATGGAAGCGGTTTCCTAAGTTTGTCCTCGGGTTTATCGGTGCATCGTTAGCTTTCTCATTCCTCCCTGGAGTCATTGGGGTTCCGGCGGGAGTGGTCGACACCATCACGAAAGACATAACAGGTCCGTT
>CAIJIZ010000365.1 GCA_903820735.1 uncultured Pirellula sp. | reverse complement strand
GGCAATTCGGAGTTAGCCAAGAGTTGTAAGGCGGCGCGGTGAGCCGACTGGGCTTCGCGGACAGAGTCCCAATCGGGTTCCGAGGCGGGGATTTGTCTGGCGACGAGGGTCATTTGAGCGAGTTGTATCAGTTGGCCGGCGGTGTCGATGTTATTCTCGATCAGCGAGGGGGCTTGGCGTCGCAAAGCGTCTCGCAGGTAGTTCAGCGGTCCGGTATCTACCATCGAGACGACTTGTTCGATCAGCGCGGGTTGTTCGATGGTGATTTGCATTGCCCCGGGGGAGAGTTGAGTGGGGAGTCGTTCCAGGTCGCCGTGTGTGATTCGGTAGACTTGGCGGGGTTGTCCTCCGACAGGAATGGTCAGGGTGAGTCGTTCGGTGTTTGGAGCGGGGGAGCAGATCGTATCCCATTCTCCGGATGCTACGGCGAGGACGAGTTGGCTGGCGGGTGTTTCGAGCATCGCAGCCGAGTGGGCATTGGAAGAGGTTGTGATGGGAGTCCAAGCCGATTCGCTGGCTTGGATCCAGGGTAGGAGGAGATCGATTTCGCGATTGAGGTTTGCGAAAGTCTCAGCGCGGGCGTTTGCCGTATCGCTTCCGGAGTCGAGCGAGGAGGGAGAGCGAAAGATCCAGCCGCGTGCTCCTTGCATGACACTTCGGATCCATTGCAATCGGGTGTGGAGTCGGTCGTGATCGGCAAGTAGCCAGGGGTCTCGGCCGAGGGTGGAGGAGGCCATGGCGCGTTGTGCGAGCCATTCGTTGGAGGGTTGAGTCCAGAGGGAAGTCATCGGTAGGTTACGAGCGGAGATTGGAGCTCGTTGATTGAGCATCAGGTCGGCGCTTTCTTTGCTGGATCGCACGGTGGTTGGCAGAGGTGTCGGGACCGCGAGCCAATCGCTGAGTTGGCTGTAGGTGCCGTAGAGTTCCCAGGCTTCGGCGATCGTAGGTTTCGCCAAAGTTTTTGGGAATCGACTGAGTTGGGCGACACGATCGCGAGAGGAAGGCAATTGGTTTTGGTTTAGAGCCAGGCCGAGCAGCCAAGCGGAGATGTGTTCATAGCTAGCGGCTTGGTCCTCGGATGGGATGAGGGTTGGAGGTGGTGCAACGACGCTCATTCCGCTTGCGATGGCTTGATCTGCGATCAGCGGATCGTTGGGGTTTCGAGCGACGACGGCATTGAAACCGAGCGATTGCAGATACGGGAGGCTTTCGCCTTGATGTTGGATCCATCTTGGAACGGTCTGTTGGATACGGCGCAGTCGTTCGCTTGGGGGTTCATCGAGCGTGGCAGTCGCGGGATCGCTGGAGGACTCCATCGCGAGGGTGCTTGGTGCGATCATGCCGTCGACCACAAGATCGTCGACTTGAAGTTTCGTGGTGCCGGGATAGCCGTAGACGCTTAGCAGGACTGCGTCCACGTAGGGTTCGCGAAGATCGACGTCGGGGCCGAAGAGGCGGCGGAGGAAGCGTTGACGTTCTTCTAGCAGGTTGACGACGTTGCTGATTGCAGACGTTGACCAACGGCCTGCGCCGTCGTTTGGGGTACCAAAGACGACTTCGGTCAGTGCGGCATGGGTGGCGGGGTGCCGGGCTTTTGGGAAGACAACGCGCAGGCCGATCCGGATTCCGGCTTGGGCGCTGCGGATACGGATCGAGGCGTTGAGTTCAGGGATGATTCCGCAAGGTTCGATTGGAGAGATCAGGTAGATGAAGGAACCGTTGCCGTGGGTGAATTCGATGGTTTCCACGCCGGGTTCGGCTGGAGTTGGGTTTGGCTGCTGGATTGACCTCATTACGGTTCGGGCGTCGTCGCGCCACAGGGAGAACCGTCGGGCACCTTGGTCGAAAGAGTCGACATGTTGGGCGAAAGCGAAGGAGTGCAGTTCGCAGGTGAGGAGTCGCAGCAGCAGGAGCAAACGCAGAAGCGTCACGACTGGCAGGGGCACCGCGAGCGGCAATCTTCGGGTTGTCGGCTTAATCGGACTCATGTTCGACTTTAGAAAAGAAAATCTCGAAACGAGCTAAATGGCCGTCATGGTGCGAGTGCGGAGTGGTAGAAGCGGACTTAAGTCTCGCTTGTAGCAGGACTTGCGTTTTTTCTCCAGAGCGAAAGGAGTAGTTCACTCGGGGCGCAGAGGTTTGGGTTGTACGGATTGCAACGGTTTCGCAGAAAATGCAACTTCTTGACTAGTAAGGATTTACGACGCATTGTAGGTGAGTCAATCCAATGGTTTCGTCTGCGGTTGAGGGAAAACTTTTGAGGTTTTCGCTGGCTAGGATCAATCGTCAGGATCGGCAAGGTCATCCCAGAATTTCTCGAAAATGAATTGAGTCAAGAATGAATCGTCCTGTAAGTTCACGCGAAACGCATGGAGCATCCGCATCGTCCGTCGACCCGTCCTTGGTCGGGGCTGGATTGGCTGGAGCGGGAGTGGAATCGGCGGGAGTGGTAGCACCTGAGCTTGAGGAACTGCGTTGTGCGATCGATGGGTTGGACGTGGGGACTCGCTTGATGTTGCAACCTTTATTTCAGAGGGTTTCCGAGAGTGTTAATCGGCGGCGCAAGATTTTGCAGATGGTTCAGGAATCGATTGGTCAGTTGCGTTTGGACATGAAGTACTTGGTCTTTGATTTGGAGGCCACGCGTCGGGAGCGGGACGATTTGGAGGTACAGGTTGGGAAAATGATGGGTGAAGAAGGATTTGAGGGGGATATTGGGGGAGGAGAGTCAGGGAATGGCGATATGGGTGGGGAAGATTCCGTTGGCTGAGATTCAATTAGCTGATTTGTTGATGGTTCGGGCATATTGATTTGCCCGAATGGACGGTTTTGCTTACTCTGAAAGAGGGGTGCCGGCTAAAAATCGGCGTGGAACCGCGAGAACGATTCCCCTTTTAGAGAACCGACATTCCTCGAGTAAGTGTACAGGCCATGGAGTTTACGCCCCGATCCTTAACGCAGCGTTGCATTGATTTGGAGTTAGCGACATCCCAGCAGATCGATCGATTGTGGGGTGAATTGCGAACGGACAACGTCACTTTGGACGAGTTGAAATCGCTTCTGTTGAGGAAAGGTATCCTCACGAACTATCAGCTTGACCGCATGCTGACTGGAGAGCGGTTGGGATATTTTTACGGGCCTTATAAGGTCTTGTACATGATTGGTGCAGGTACGTTTGCTCGAGTATTTCGGGCGGTGCATCGCGAGTCGGGCAAGGTGGTTGCGGTCAAGGTCTTGCGACGTCGGCACCGGGATCAAGTGGCGCAAGTTGAGCAGTTCTTGCGTGAGGGTCGGATGGGGCTTGAGTTGCGTCATCCAAACATTGTCACGATCTACGACATTATCAATGATCCTCGATCTCCTTATTTGGTGATGGAGTTTGTCGAAGGGGAGACGTTGCGAGAGATTTTGAAGATCCGTGGCAAGTTCGAGCCGGAGCATGCGTTGAAGATCATGCATGACATTTGTTCCGGATTGGACTTTGCATTTCAGAAGGGGATCACGCACCGCGACTTGAAGTTGTCGAACGTGTTGGTCCATTCGAGTGGTCGATGCAAATTGGTGGACTTTGGTCTAGCTGCGTTGGCTGACACTTCGTCGCCGGAAGCGATTGCGGATTGTCCTAGTGCGCGAGCGATCGACTACGCGGCGCTCGAGCGAGGGACATCGGTGCGCAAGGGTGATCATCGAAGCGATATCTACTTCGTGGGATGTATTTTCTACAACGTTGTCTCTGGTAAGGCGCCTTTGTTGGAGACCCGGGATCGGTTGATGCGATTGAACGTTACGCGATTTACCGATATGCCTTCATTGGGCGAAGTTGCCCCTGGGTTGCCCGACAGCATTTATGCGATTTGCAACAAAGCGATGGAGTTTAATCCGGAGAAGCGATATCAAACACCTGGTCAGATGTTAGCTGATGTGGAATCGGCAATGAAGAAGCTACAACGTGAGCGTGAAGCACCGGTCGAGGCAGCGAATGCGGGAGCGGAAGCACGCAGAGTAGAAGTAGAGGACGTCGAGGATGTGCTTGAGGGGCAAGGCAAGACGGTGATGGTTGTAGAGAACAAAGCCGATTTGCAGGATTTGCTCAGAGAGAAGTTAAAGAAGCGAGGGTATCGCGTATTGGTGTTCGGAGATCCAGAGCGAGCATTAATGAAGTTTGCTCCTGGGGAGTTGGCCGTTGCCGATTGCGTGGTGTTGTGCGCGACAGATTTGGGAAATCAGGCACTCGATGCATTTAATCAGTTTGCATCTGAGGAGCATACCAAGCACATTCCTGCTATTTTGTTGGTAGATCCCAAGCAGCAGCACATCATACGCGGAGCGAAGTTATCCGATCGGCATGTATTGATGCCGATGCCTTTAAAAGTGCGTGAGTTGCGTCAAGCGTTGGTGCATCTGACGTCTAGAGCAGTTGATAGTTCAGCGCAAGAATAGCGCACAACAAAAACGAAAAAGAGATTTATATGATTGGAATGCCACGTAGTTTCCGAGTTCAGTTAGGCGTCCGATCGGTGGGTGATCTCTGCATGGGGCTTGGACGTTTCGCGAGCCTTTGTTTGTTGGGTTTCGCACTAGCGTGCGTCACGGCATATCAGGCTTTTGGGGAGCAAGGTCCGGAGGGTTGGTTGCCGGAAGGGACCATTGTATTCGGACGGATCGATGCGAGCGATCGTTGGTTAGAGCATCCGGTTGTAGCTTCATTGAAGCAATCCGAGGCGTTCAAGAAGTTATGGCGAACACCGGAAGCGTTGCAGCTTCGGGGTGGGATCACCGTTGCTGAATTTGCGTTAGGGATGAAGCTTGATCGGTTGGCGAATTCGCTTTCGGCGCAGGGGATTTATTTTGCGATCGACAAGGAGACCAAGGGTATTGCGGTGTTGTTGCATACCGAGGGAGAGGCTTGGTTGGAGGACTACATTGAGAAGGCAATTGGATTTCTGCGGAAGGATGCGAAGTCTAAGGGGAATCCGGATCCGGTCCAGGAGGCGGTGTACCGTGAGTTTCGCGGTTACAAGATTCAGAACGCTGTGTTTGCACAAGTCGGAGAGTGGCTTGTGCTCAGCAACGAAGGAGAGACGCTTAAAGCGATCTTGGATCGCAACTTGGATCGGGGTCCAAGTTTGTCCGATGCGGATTGGTATCGAAGATCGATCAGCGAGGTTGCGGTCGTCGATGTCGAAGCGGACGGCGCAGCGGGGGTTGTAGGCGCAGCGGGAGTTGTAGGCGCAGCGGGGGGAGTAGACGCAGCACGGGGTTTTATGGTGATCGACTGGAAGTCGGTCAGGGAGTTAGCTCGGGGTAATGACTTGTTTCGCGGACAAGCGAAAGACTTTGGGGCTGAGTTGTTATTGGGTGGATGGCTAAGTGTATTTTCGAATGCGGATGTGGCGAGTGTAACGATGGAGTTGGATCGGGAGGGGTTGGCGTTGAAGGCTTGGGCCCCGAGCGAGTCGCAGTGGTTTGGTGAGTCGAGGTTGCATTATGTTGGGCCGCAGTCGAAGGGAAGAGCGCCGGGGGAGAGAGCCCAAGGAGATTTAGGGGTGATGGCATCGCTCGGGACGTATCGAGATTTCAGTCAGCTATGGTTGCGGGCAGGGGATCTTTTTGATCAGAATGTCAACGATCAGTTAGCGCAAGCAGATGCGACATTGACCACGTTGTTTTCGGGTAAGGATTTCGGCGAAGACATTCTTGGGGCGATTTACCCTGAGGTTCGGTTGGTAGTCTGCGAGCCGACGGCGAGGGAGGATGCCGAGCAACCTGCGTTGCGTTTACCGGGATTTGCGTTGGTTGGGAGAATGAAAGATCCAGGGAAGCTTCAGAGGGAATTGAAGCGAACGTTTCAGACATTCATAGGGTTCCTCAATGTTGCGGGAGCACAGGAGGGGCAGCCCCAGCTGGAGCTTGAGAATGCCACGGAAGAGCGAGCTTTATTGTATTGGGCGCACTATGTTCGCGATGAGGACAAAGACTATTCGGGTGGGTTGCCGATCCAGTTTAATTTTGAGCCAACGATTGCGTTTGTGGATGACTTGGTGGTAGTATCGAGTCAGTTAGGTTTGGCGAAAGAATTGGGTCTGAAGTTCTCGGGAGTGGGTGATGGTGGAACGTCGGAGAGTTCGGAGCATCAGACTTGGATGAACCTTGATATGGCTGCGTTGCGCCGGTTGCTGGATCTTAATAGCAACGCATTGATAGCTCAGAGCGTGTTGGAGAATGGGAAGACGCGGGTGGAGGCGAAGCGAGATTTTGAGAGGATTGCGATGTTGATGGAGTTGGTAGAGCGAGTGAGGATGTCGATGCAATTTGAGGATCGAGCTGAGATTGAGTTGCGGGTGGATGCGAATTTGCAGGCAAGCGAGGAGTCTGCGAAATAGGGTTGTTAACCGGTGAGCGATTGTAGTAATCGTAGTTGTATTACGACGCGTTAGCGTCGGCGTTGGCATCTTGGTTGACGATGCGAGTGATCTGTTCGAGGGAGTAGATTTTCCCTCTGTTGCAACCAGGGCAATTTTTTGCAGTTTGCGCCCAAGTTTGGGGTGAATGCAGGTTCGCTTTCCAGAACGGCCAAGTCCGGCATTGTTTGGGGCGAGCGTCGTAGACGCTGCATTTTCGAGAATCAGGATCGAGGAAAATACAATCGCCGTCGGAGTACTCGACGAGGCTTTTTCTCGCACCGACATTTCGGACGAATTTTCGCTCGAAGCCATCGAGGTCGTTTTGATAGCCCATCACGTTGGCGATGGCTTGGATTTCTTGTTCGTCGACCCAGACGAAGCCCGTTTCAGGTCCGGAGCAGCAATTGCTACATCCGGTGCATTGAAAGGCTAGGCCGGAGCGGTACCAAGGTTCTGGTTCATGTGAGGGCGGTTCGTGCGATGGTAACTGCGGATTCATGGTAGGGAGATGGGTGCGGGGTTACGTTATTTCAGAACGAAGGAACACGCTCATGCCGAAGACTTCTTCGAAGAGTTCACCGGATTGGCGGACGGTGAGTTGTTCGAGTGAGACGTCTTCGACACCTTGGGTGAGGATGACGAGTTGTTGATTTTCGCGTTTGCATCGCAGGGAGCTGATGCGTTGGGACCGGGATTCATCGAGGGCGATAGCAAGGCGAAGGATAGCTGCGAGTTTTGAGACTGCAACCCGATCGTTTCGATCGAGGGTTGCATAACCTTCGTGTTCGGGTTGCGGAGAGGAGCGGCGTTGGTAGCGAACGACGAGTGCGACGAGGAGTTGGTCACGTTCGGAGAGTCCGAAGAGTTCGCTGTTATTGATGATGTACATCGCGTGTTTGTGGTGCGAACGGGTGCTGATGAAAGAACCGATCTCGTGGAGGATAGCGGCGAGGTAGAGGATCAGTTCCATACGTTGGTCGAGTTGGTGCTCAGCCATCAGGTCCGAGAAGAGTTTGCGGCATAGAGTTGCGACGTGACGGGCATGTGTCTCATCGAAGGAGTATCGGCGACCGAGGTTGATCGCGGAGCGGACGATTTGATTGCGCAGTTCGACGGTCCAGGCGTCTCGGTAGGAAAGTTCGGTCAGGAGTCCGTCTCGAAGGTTCGTATCGGCGACGAAGAGTTGATCGCATTTGAATTCTTTGGCGAGCAGAGCGTAGCTCATGAGTGCGGGCCAGAGCGTATCGGTATCGGCAAAGCTCATCGAGTATTGTCGGATCAGCTCTTCTTCTTGGAGTTGTCCGATGTGTCGAGCGAAGGCCAGGAGCGAGTCGGCCGAGAGTAGGTGGAGCGACTTGTTGGACTCGACGGCTTCCATGTTTTTCACAGCCATGCGCACGTCACCGCCGATAGCGACCATTTGGATTTGGTTTCCTTCGTCGACATGTTCGAAGATTTGGTGGACGATACGACGAATTTGGGTTTCGAGGATAGCGCGTTGTTTGGCGTGTGATGTTTTGAAGCGATCGACTTGTTCGAGCATGCGCAGCGAACCGAGTCGGTAGGTGTTCGAGAACAGAACGTTTCCGGCGCATACGACCAGAATTTCGGTACTGCCGGTGCCGACTTCGACGACGATAGTTTTTACTGAGGCGAGTTGAGGATTGGATTGGAGCAGTGGTTGGATACCCATGTAGGTAATCCGGTTGACTTCTGCTTCGTCAAGCGATTTGACTTCGAGTCCTGTAGCGATGTACATTCGGTCGATGAACGCGAGTCGATTGCTCGCTTCGCGCACAGCGCTGGTGGCGACGACACGGATTTGTTCGGGGCGAGTGATACCGAATTCTTGCATCAGCCGTCGGTAGCTTTTCAAGACCCGCGCGCATTCTTCGATGCTGCGTCTGGAAATGGCTTGGGTGGTAAAAGTATCTTTGCCGATCGAGACGGCTTGGGAGACTTCTTCAAGCGTCCTGACTTGGCCTTGGCTGACGATTTCGGCGATTGCCATGCGGACGCTCGTCGAGCCGATATCGACGACGGCGACGAGTCGCGATGGGTTTGCGGTCAGAGAGGTGGTGGAGGTGGATGTAGTGACTGAGGACATGGCAATTCGATAGGATCAAGGGGCGATGATTTGGTTGCTACGGTAGCTATTTTCGATTGAGCGAATGACATCTGGCAAGGACAAAGTGTGTTCAGCGGCGATTTTGGCGCAAGGATCGAATTCCGGCGATAGAGATTTCGAGCCATCGATGTTTTGGACGAGTTT
>CAIJIZ010000364.1 GCA_903820735.1 uncultured Pirellula sp. | reverse complement strand
GTTTTCTTCAATTCACTGTTCAATCGAAAGTTGATTCTGGCGTCGTTGTTGGTTGTCGACATGATTCTAAACTTCCTCTAAATGGCATTGCTTTCTTCCCAGACCATTGTACGTCATACTGCCACACCGGTCAATTTTGAGTATGGCGATCCAACAACCATGCGCGCGGGTTCTTCCCCGAATAGGAAGGGGCTCCCTCGCCCCGTCCTACGTAACTACAACCTCCCCTGTAGCCCGGGATCGCAGTCCCAGGCTACAGGGGTTGGGACATACCAACAACCATGCGTGGGGTGGACATACCAGCAACCATGCGCGCTGGTTGCCGCCGTATTCCACGTTTGTGGCATGAGTCCCCAATTATCTGTTTCGAAACAACTTCGGCTTTACGCACGCAACTACCGCAGGCGACTTTTGAAACCTACTACCCAAAAACTTCTCTAACTCCTCGATGATCGCTTGCGGATCGGCAACCAAATCGGGATACGACACCTCGAGCAAGTCGGCACGATCGCTCTTGCTGATCGCTTGGCGTATCTGCCGACTGTGGGATTCTTGAACTTCGATCAAATGCTGCTTTTCCGAACGAGCCTTCTGCCCCTGACGATCAAGCATCACTAACTGCGAGTCGACCACATGCTGCGTCGGCCTGACCATGTAAATAATCTTGTAGCGATGCGGTCTTGGTAACGATGGTAGCAACGCTGAGATGACCTTGACCACTTTCCCCTTGGTCTGCTCGATGATGCGTGGATTCTTAGGCAAAACCTTGATATCTTCCCACTCCCAGTATCCTTCGGGATTGTCATCGTCGGCAGTCCGTTTGCCATCGGTCATCGGTTCGATCCCAGCAGCCTTGAGCATTTGCATCATGAGCGACGTGCCGGACCGAGGTAGACCAGAGACGACCAAGATTTCCAAAGGTTCAATCGACGCGATCTCGGCCTCTTTACGATCGATCTCGGATTGCTTTTCTCGATCGATCGCATCCCGATCAGCTTTTCTAGTGGAGGCTTGCAATCGCAATCGCCCTAGCTCGCGTTGATGGGACTCCCGAAATTTCGCTACTATCTCGGAACGCCCATTCTCTACCTTCGTGAATTGAGAGTAATCGCCCAACCGATGGTAGACTCTAGCAAGCATTCGCAAACCAGGAATGAACTCGGGGGCAAGTTGTTGGCAATTGCGAAGTGCCTTTTCGGCTTCCTGTAACTTGTTGAGCTGGAGCAGGCTGCCTCCTAACATGAAGTGCCCCATAGGATTTCCGTATTGTAAAGCGATCGCAGCCAATGCGGAATCGACAGCATCATGGCTTCGATTTTGATGCATCTCGATCCGTGCCTTTACCAAGTAAGCTTGGGGATTGTCTGGATCTGCTTCCAGCACACGTGCAACCGCTGCTAAGCCTTCGTCCCAACGTCTCAATGCTGCATAACAACGCGCAAGGAACAATTTGATTTGAGTCTCCTGCGGCAACTTGCCTTGAACAGTTTCGAGGAGCTCCAAAGCGGTAGCAAAGTTCTCGCGTTCGATGGCGATCGAAGCTTTAATCAAATCCGCGTTTTC
>CAIJIZ010000363.1 GCA_903820735.1 uncultured Pirellula sp. | reverse complement strand
CCGTTGCTGTTGCTTGAAAGCGCTAATCCGCTGCTGGTCGACCAGCCCGAGGACAATCTCGACAACCGATTCATCTCCGAAGCGGTCGTCGAAGCGATCCTCAAGATGAAGTCGCGCCGGCAGATGATTTTCGTTACCCACAATCCGAACATCCCGGTCCTCGGTGATGCCGAGCGGGTGTTTGTGCTGGACTCCGATGGGGCCACGGCACGCAAGTCGAACGAAGGGACGGTCGACGAGTGCAAACACGAGATCGTGAACTTGCTCGAAGGTGGCGAGAACGCTTTCAAGGTAAGGAAGTGTCGCTATGCGTACTGAGGCGATCGTCGAGAGCTTTGAGGCAAGCTTGCGCGAGGCGTTTCAGCAACTCCAAGGGGGAGCCAACGCGATCCCTTGGTGGGAACGCAAAAGCTTAGCCCAAGGAATGACCGAGAGCTTCGTCGTCGGTACCGCTTCGGAAACCGCGTTCCTGCTGGTTGCTTTGTTAGCCAAAGACCCCAAATGGGAAGTTCGAGCTGCGATTGCGGATTTGCTGCCGGTACTCCCGGAGGCCGAATCGAAACGACTGACCGATCAACTGATGGCCGATTCGAACACGTATGTGCGTCGATCTGTCGAACGGGCGATCGAACGTCGCAAGCGAGAGATTCGAGCCGCAGGCAAGGCACGCAAGTCAGCCGATCAGGTTTCAGCGCAGTTGCAAGCGATCGAAGACGAGTTCGGTAAGACCGCAGCGACCAAATCGCTGCGCATGGCCGAACGGTACAGCGAAATGCTAGTCGCGTCGATCGTCCACGATTTGCGGAGCATCATGACCCACTTGAAGGTCAATTGCTATTCGCTGATCGAGGAAGTGATCGCCGACGCAGGGAGCCAAGCCAAACGGTATGGAGTCCGGGTCCGAAACGACCTGCAATTGCTCGAGTCCTCCGTCGAAGACATGGTCACCTTTACGCGACCGGTTCCCACAGAGCGACTTCCTGAGCGGTTGGCGGTTTTGGTCGCCGAGGCGCTAGAACTGACGCGTGACAACGTACGCAAAGCCAAGTTCGACCCTGAACTCGTATCGGTCCAACAGGACGTACCAGAATCGATCGTCGTGCCCCTGGCGCGGCACCAAATCGTGATCGCACTGGCCAACGTGCTCAAGAACGCGTACGAGGCGTTCCAAGCCAAGGGAACCATGCGACCAGGAGCGATCCGCATAGCGGCATCGACGTGCCAGAAATGGGTCACGCTCACGATCGAGGACACCGGGCAAGGGATCTGTGACGAGGAGTTACGCACTCCGCTGTTGTTGACGCCAGGTCGTCGCAACAAATCTAAACGACAAAGCACAGGCTACGGGCTACCGATCGCGGCACGCAACGTAGCGGCACATGGAGGACTTTTACGACTGGAGAGTCGCGAAAATGAGGGAACAACGGTAACGATTCTGTTGCCACGAGAAAGTCAGTAGGGTTTCACGATGAAAGCACTGGTAGTTGAAGACGATCCAACGATTGTCGAAATGGTCGAGGATGTTTTGTTTTCATTGGGCCATGAATTCGAGGTGGCCACCAATCAGCAAGACGCCCAGCAGCTATTGAAGGGCATGGACTTCGATTACGTCCTGCTCGATTTGCAGATCCCCGCGAAGGCGAATCGTGGGGGAGCCGACAAACAGTACGGAATCAATTTGCTCAAAGACATCCAGCGGATGAAAGCACCGAGTCCACCTCCGGTGATCATGATGACCGCCCACTTAGCCGACGGCTTCAATCTCTCGAGCGAGTTGCAACGGAACGGAGTTCGGGAATGCATTGCCAAGCCATTCTCGGACGCAGCGCGTCCCCTATCGAGCGTGATTCTCGCAGTGGTCGGAGAGTACGGTCCGAAGGCCAAAACGATCGAGACACCCAAGCCAGCACCAAACGTGATCGTTCGCGAAGCTCCGGTGATTGAAACCAAGCGATTCTCCGGAGGCGAATTGGTCTTCAAGCACGACCGGATCACTCTCTGCGGTCAGACCATCTTTTACTATTCCAGGTCCAAGCAAACGACACGGATTCTCGAAGCCCTCAACGTCAAGACGCAGACCGGTACTTGGATCGCCAAAAGCGGGCCGGAACTGGTAAGCGAGCTTGGCAATGCATCGGGTCAAAATTCGATCACCTGTTCGATTCGAGCGTTTCGAGACTCTGCAATCGATCTACTCAAGACACAGTTGGGGCTGATCTGCGGGAAGCAGGACATCATTTCCAGTGGCGGGAGAGGATACCGATTCAACGATTGGATCACGATTCGGGACACCAGGAAAGCCGAGACCGATCCGATTGAGATCGAGGACACTCCAGCAAGTCGGCGTCTGCGGATCTTGGAATTGCTCGGCGATGGCGGGAAGCTGCGATCCACCTGCATTGCAAATCACCTGGGCTGCAGCCTCAAGACCGTCAAACGCGAACTCGAAACCCTCCGCTTGGCTGGCCGCATCGAGTTCATCGGCCCGAGCAAAACTGGGACTTACCAGCTGGTTGGCAGCTGATTTCACAATCGTCCGCTATAACAATTACAAAAAAGGGAGTGTTCGACAATGAAACCATCAGTGTTCTACGCTTGGCAATCAGATCGCCCAAGAGCAATAACGCGAGATTTGATTCGATTTTGCGCAGCCGAAGCTACTTCAGTGCTCGCATCCACGGCTACACTGACGGACGCTCCCCGACTTGACCACGACACACAGAGCAAGTCAGGAACGCCGCCGATTGCTCAAACTATATTCCAGAAGATAAAAACATCAGCTGTGTTTATCGCTGATGTTACTTTTACAAACGATATCAAGGACAATAGTGGAAAAATCCAGAAACGAACATGCAACGATAACGTGATGATTGAATTAGGTTATGCCGCGGCAACGATCGGTTGGGAGAGAATCATTCTTGTCATGAACGAGCACTATGGAAGTACGAGTTATCTGCCCTTTGACTTGCGAAATCATAGGTTTCCGATTTTGTACAGATTAGGTCCAGAGTCACAGAAAAGCTGCGAGAAACAACTGATAGAGCAGCTAACAATTGCAATCAGAGGTTGTCTTTCTTCCCAATACACACTCGTTGACGAGACACTCAGAAAGCTTTCGTCATATGCGAGAACACTGATGAAAAAGCATGGATTTCATGACACTTTCTGGGAGGAAAGCAATGAACAAGCCGTAATGTCCAGACTGGACCATGCTATTTTTCAATTGTTATCAGCTGGCGTAATAGAATGCGTAGATGCACCGAATGAAGCTGGGATCGCATACTGTTGGACATATCTTGGCCAGCAATGTTGCTTGAAGCTCGGTATTCAACGTTTTCCGATATCGACAGCGGTTGAACCGTTCCCTGAAAATGTGATTGTAGATAATGGAATGTACGATCTACTTGGTGTAAGCGACGAAGCTGATTTGCCACAAAACGATCGAAGAGTCAATTCTGGTAGTCGTACCCAAGCAAATACATCCATAGACTCAGGTCTGTAAGCATCAGAAACGCGAACATACTTGGACGCCTTTCAAACGTTCTCATATGCTTTGATGTTCAGCTATTCCACTACTCAGCAAACAAAGGTGAAATTTAGCGTTCAGCAATACAGAAGCATATACAGACAAACTGTAGAAACTATTTTACAAAATAAAGCACATCTGATCGGATCAGGTTTAGATGATTCGTTCCGTAGTCATTCTCATCGCAATTGGCTTTTCAATTACGTTTTTGAAGTAAGAAAGCAGGGCGGTAATCTAGAACATCAAAAAAACCAAAATCCGTGAAGATTTTTTGTGATAGGCGAGTGGCTAATGACTATAACGTTTTAGGGAACAATGATCCCACTAGATGGCATGCGACACACGGGATTTTCGTGGTTGGGATTGTGTTTTGTGTATTTCAATACTGCCGTCTAAGACATTTATTTCAATTTACATTTTTCAATCTTGACCTTGGAGACATTACATGGATATCTTATCTGAAGACGCATTAACTTTATTACTTAAGCACAAACCATTAATCCGTGCATATTTCGCAACCGCCATCGCTGCTGCTGATCGACAGACGCAGGTTGACAGGACTGACGCTGCATATGCGGAATTAGAGTGTCTTGGCTTTGTTGCGCCTGCCTTAGGGCAAAAAACAATGCCGTATCACGGTGCTATGCCTAAAAGTCCGTACAAACTGACTGAGGCTGGGGCACAGGAACGCGAGCGTCTTGCGAATGACTAACCTGTGACCCTGTAAATCGAAACCGTGACCCTGTAAATTCTCAGGGGTTTTTGATGTGACCCTGTAAATGACCCTGCAAACGGAAATCGGTGACCCTGTAAATTGGGATCGGTCTTGAATTCGTGACCCTGTAAATCGGGCTGCAAAGAAGTTGCAGGTTGGTCGCGATGGATGGTGTTTCGAGTCGTCTCAAACAATGAAATCGGCGCGCGTCGTATTTCGCGTCGCGCGTGGTGTCGAAGTGCGAGTTTCCCAGGGAATTTGTAGGTTGTTCGGTTCCTGTCCTCTCCGCTGCAAAACCCTGGTTTCCCCAGGGGTTTTCGCATTTCTGGCCAGTTCCTTTGGAGTTCTGTAGCGCCCATGCAACTTGGTGCATGGCGCCTGCGGCGTTGTATTTCGCGTCGCGCACCCAAATTCGAGTCGTTTTCCGAGTCGCGCGAGTCGCCAAAATACTGGGGTTTTGCATGTCCCCGGTCTGGCACCGATCTACGCCCGTGGAAGCGGTAGGATTCGAACTATCTTAGCGATGTTCTGAAGTGCGGGGATGGCGAGGATAGACTGAAACAGCCTATCACTCCATCCAATGATTGCCCGGCTCGCAAGTGACTGATATCATTCAACTTCGGATAGAGGTTAGCTTGCGTGATAGGCTGCATTGGTGCGGTCTACAGAGTTTAGGCTGATCCGAATAAAAACAAGTTATCCGAGAAAGATTCATGAGCGCAAACGACGACGACTGGGAAGAGATTGATACGGCCCGAGCGATCGCGCTGTCGGGTGCTCTCGGTGATATCGCCGATGGCGTCTTTCATTCGCCTCATCCATTTTCGTTGGGCGGCAATGCTGATGTTCGAGCGTTCTATAAACATATTCCCGGCGCTGCATATGTCACAACCGAATTGACCGGGAAACCAGATGCATCCTACGCCAATTACGAATTAATGATTTGTCATCGTGAGCGGTTGGATTGGGGGCCAAACATTATCAGCCGTTTGGCACCGTATACGCAGACTGCCTACATTGGCACGAATGAAACAATGGATATCGAATCTGCAACTCCGAAAGGTTCGACAATCACCGCATTTCTTTTCGACACTTATAAAACGTTTGAATTATTTGGGACAACCTTTGAACTGCGACTCTGTATTGGTATAACGAAGGACGAACTCGAGTACAAAATGAAAACGGACGGTGAGACGCTTAAGCTTTTATTGCAAACGCACGGGATTTACCCTTACACCGACCTGTTCCGAGCATCGATCCTACTACCGGATATCGGATAACAAACCCATGCACCTAAGCCCCCGCCGGTGCTTAACGAACTTTGGAGACATCACTTTCGGGGGCTAGGTGATGGGTACCGTTATCCCTCTCGAAGATCTCGATTCATCATGACAACGATCAAGACCCAGGATTGGTGGTTTAATCAACCA
The DNA here is from genome assembly GCA_903820735.1 of uncultured Pirellula sp. GTDB lineage: Bacteria > Planctomycetota > Planctomycetia > Pirellulales > Pirellulaceae > JBKCUI01. The sequence goes on along the minus strand of CAIJIZ010000363.1, from coordinate 8,844 downwards.
GTACTGCATGAATGTGAGTCGCTTCTGTTTGAGATGCCTGCCAACTGCACCCAGGGAAAACGCGCCGTCGGTGGGAAACTCTTTGGAACCACTCAACGATTAATTTTCGTTCCAAACAGAATGGACGGCAGACTTGGGGGACGCATCGTAACAATCCCTCGTGATGAGATCAGTAGTGTAACGAAGGCCGATGCGACATGGACCATCACTGAGATATTCAGCGGTGCGATTGTCCCGCGGATGTCGATCCTGCTGCGTGATGGCGCCCAATACATGTTCGTCGTCAACTCAATTGACGCAAACATCGCTACGGTCAATTCGTACCTAACCCAAGACGACCACGTGACAGACAAGGGATAACCAACCGTTGCACCCAAGCCCGCGGTCGGGTGCTTTTGACATGGAGACCTTCATCGCGCGGGCTGGGTGAACGTAATCGTTAGGCGGCACTCCTCAAAGTCTTCTTTCCCTTCGGCACCGTAGCTTCGGAGCGCTCCCCAATGCACGCCCCACTCGCCCACGGGCCCGAGAGTAATCGTATTCAAGTGAATGTGCGGTCAGAGATCGACCCGCTGAAAGTGGTGGCGATGCGGTGGGCGATCCCCTACCGGACGAGCTGGCGTGACGTCGTCTCGGTGCTCAGTGCGTCGGTTCGTGCACAATTGCGACACAATTCCTGGGCGGACTATCGCTACGAAGTCGTGCGGACCCAGCAGGAGCGCGTGGTCCAGGTCATGCGCGACCATGGGGTCACCGTCCTATTCCTCGATAACGTCCCCGGCGTCCACAGTCAGCACTACACCCGCGATATTGCCTTCGGGATCGACGACGCCGTCTTCGTCGGACGGATGGGGACGCGGTATCGCGAGCCTGAGCAACAGGCCCTCGCTTCGCTCGCGCCCCGTCTTTCCACGGTGGTGCGCCTCGAACGGGGGCGCATCGAGGGGGGCGACGTCATGCTGTACGGCGATAAGGTGCTCGTGGGGCTCAGTGAGGCCACCGATGCCGCCGGGGTGTCGGAGTTGCGGCGGCTGCTCGCGGTGCGGAACAGTCCGCGGGAGCTCATCCTGATCCCATTTGCCCATCGCGGTGTCATTCACCTCGATACCAAATTCAACATCGTGGCCGACCACTGTGCCCTCTTCACGCGCGCGAGCTTTGGTCCGGACACGCTGCGCTGGATGGAGCAGCACTTCGACCTGATCGAGGCGACCGACGCGGAAACGCGGGGGCTGGAGATCAACACCGTGGCCCTCGGCAATGGGCACGTGATCGTCAGCGCGCAGAGCGAGCGGCTCGCGACGCGCCTCGCGCAACGGGGATTGACGCCGATTCTGGTGGACTATTCGGAAGTCACGCGCTGGCCGGGGTCCTTTCGCTGCACGACGCTGCCGATCGAACGGGCGGCGTGACCCCGAAAGCGGTACTTATGGTGCATCTTCCTTGGGGCCGTCTCCGAAAACCGGCCACGTCCGGGCAGTGGCGCGCGCCGTGCCGCCTATTGCCCGATCTGAAAATTGCTCCGCCTGTGAATAACCAAATCGAAAGTTGCCTAGCTGTCCGGCGAGGGGTTTCGCAGAGAAAGGAGATGCGTTTTCAATTCGTCTTTTTCATCGGAACAAAACGATTGCAAATGTCATTCTAAAAAAGCGCACGCAACGATTTTGCCGACTTTGGCAGTTCGTTCAAAATGTGCAAGTGGTCAATTCCGCACGCATTCGCACAATTAGTGTGCCTTGCATGGCAGGCGGGCTATGGTGCTTTTTCCGTGAGCTACGCGTGGGATTGATTGAGCATGCTCGTTATCGAGTCGCTTGAATTGTCGCGGCAGCGTGGCCGCCTACAGCACTAACGATTGCAAATAGACCTGAGCCATCGGGCAGGAGTTGGGTTGCTGAACCCGCGATCTCCATGCCGTAGCGTGCGTACAGATCATGACGGATCTTGTTCATGTCTTCTGAGCTGCCATGGATTCGAACGTATCGTTGGACTTCGCCCGTCGCCAGAGTTTCATGCCATAGGGATACCAATGGCAACTCTTGAACTGCAGCGTACGTGCCTGATCGCTCTCGCGTTGATACGTCTTTTGCATAAGCTGCTTCGGGCAATCCCAACGTCGGCATATCCGAATACAAGTAAAGCGAATTCGTGAATGGGTTGTATTCATCTTTGCCGAACAATCGACCAGGTACCAACGTATACTTCATCCATTTCAAGGTCCCAACGGAGTACCGCCAGCCTGGAGCGATGTTGCGATTTTGTGTTAACCGCTTCCACTCTTCCAGCGGTGCGTATTGATTGACTCGCACGACCGTATGGTGGAGATGGTTTTGATCAAGGTATTGCGTCACTTCGGCGACCGTTGAATCAGACACGTTATGATTGAGCGCGCGGCGATCCCACAGCAGTATCTTGCTCGGGATGCCGAACACCCAACCGACGCCGTCGATCACGGGACGGTCTTGCCCTCGTTCAACGCACGCATGCGAACCAACACTCCGCTTCTCGAAAGATGTGTTTGATCCCTCGTTCGAATCGCAAGACTGGCCGAATGCAATTCCAGTCATGAAACAAAGGACGCCCGTTTCGAAAACGAGCGAGATGCGTTTTGATCTAAAGAACATTCTCCCCTCCTTGGCTACAACGAATGCTTCCCCAACCCCGCAATCATTTATCGGCGTTTAGCGAGACCGAATTCTGCAAAGCGGCAAAAATTTATCGATAAGCATTAAATAGAGATTGACTGCCGTTAGGTGGATTTCCTAGAGTTCTGGCATGGAAGTCAACTTTGCAGATACTAAGGACGGACGAACTTTGCGGCGGTGGAGTCGGCTGCTGCTCATTCTCGCATCGTTAGGTATGGCCTGGAGTTCGTTTGAGATTGCGAACGCCTTGTTTGGCCCACGCTTCGTTGTTGCGTTCCAAACGGTGTCTGGATTGAAAATCATGACAGAGAAGGATGTAACTGTTTTCGATCGGGCTGTATTGGTCATGATTAGTTCGCTTCCGGTCGTATGCTGGCTTTACTGTCTGTGGCAGATCTTTAGGTTGTCGCAAACGTTTTCGTCGGGCGAGATCCTTTCAACAAGAACAGTGACTCGGTTAGAGCGATTCGGTTATGGGCTGGCTGCACAGGGAATCGCTGATGCGTTTAGCCTGCTATTGATGACGTCTTATATGGTCTATCTGAAGAAGTCGGATCCGCCGGAGAAGCTTTGGCAGAATGTCGTAGGAAGCGGCTTTCTGACTTCGATGATTGCAGCCGTGCTGTTGGTCGTGGTGACAAGAATCCTACGCATCGGAATCCGATTGCGCGAGGAATCAGAGTTGACTATTTGATTCGCTCGGAGGGCACCATTGCGATCATTGTAAATTTGGATGTGATGTTGGCAAAGCGCAAGATGAAGCTCAATGACCTTTCGTTGGCGGTCGGGGTCAGTGTTCCGAATCTTTCGGTGCTTAAGACCGGTAAAGCGAAAGCAGTACGATTCAGCACGCTCGAAGCGATATGTCGCGTACTGGACTGCCAACCAGGTGACATCCTCGAGTTCCGAAAGGACTTGAACTCAGAAACGGATGACAAGATATCTGCCGACGGAGAGAATTGAGTGCCACCCACGCATCATAACGCTAACTATTTTTTCAACTGAATTGGTGGGGCGGAGTGCACTTCACCATCGGGAGCGCCCATTTTGGGGGGCACGAATGGGTGGAACGCATCGCCCCTGCCTTCCTTCTTCGCCCCAGCCGCCTTGGCAAAATCATCCTCGGTAACCAGCAGATAACTCTGCTGTGCAATGCGTGGTGAATTGCCAAGCCAAGAGCAAACCACGTGTAGTGGGAACTCGCGTTGCAGTTCCGTTTGCCGGCTGGCTCGCATCGAATGGAACAATCGTGGCCAACTCGAGACGCCGGCGCGGCGCAGTAGTCGTGTCATTTCGGTCCGTAGGTTCGAGTTCTTCCAACCCATCGCCGTGTTGGCTGCTGCACGGTACTGTGGAGCCGCTACCACGTATTCGCTCTTGTCGCCGAAGATCTCGAACGCTTCGTCGAGGATCGATCGCAGTTCGGGGAAGATCGGGCAACTACGAACGCCACGGCCTTCGTGATGCTCGACCTTCGGCTCTGGAATGCTCATTCGGTTCATTTCCCAATCGATGTCCTCCCATCGTAGCGATAACGTTTCGGAGGGCGTCCGAAGCCCACCGTAGCGACTCAGCCCCAAGATCACTTTCCAAACCGGGTTAGCCTTCTTCATCAGCTTGTCGACCACTTCGCGAGGGACGAACTCGTTGACTTTGACGGTGCTTCGCTGCGTTCGAACCTTGGAAAAAGGATTCTCGTCGATGATCTTCCAATCGACCGCATCGTGCATGAATTGCCTCGCGAATTGGATCCGTTTGTGGATTGTCGTCGTGGCCATGCCTCTGGCTTTGAGCTTCTCGTGAAACTCCTTCGCGTGCCCCGCGGTGATCTGATTGATCTTGATCCCCGCTGGCATGAATTCTTTGAGGTTCGCTACCACTTGTTTCCATACCGCGACGGTGGCTGGCTTGCGACTCTTGCCGTGGCGCTGGATGTAGCCATCTAGGAACGCATCGAGCGTAGGAATAATTACCTTCTCAGGAATCGGCTCTGGCTCGACCAAACCCACGGCGATGAGCTTTTCTCGCAGCGCCGAAGATCTTGCTAGCCAAGCTGCATCGTCCTGGGCCCGCGCAGATAAGAATTTGGTAGTCTTGAGGAAGACCTAGTGGTACAATCTGGAGGGAGAACAAAATGGACCTATACACAGAATCGATACGGAGCCTACCTCTAGGGGATCGCTTAAAACTCATTCAAACGATTTGGGATGACATTGTCTCTAGCGATGAGCAAATCCCCCTGCCGAATTCAGCGATTGAGGAAGCAAAGCGTCGACGAGACGAAATGCTAGTGGATCCAGCAATCGGAATGACTCACGGCGAAGTTTGGGAAAAAATCAAAGATGCCAGACGGTGAATACGAGGTGCGATACCATCCCCTTTTTCATGTGGATGTTGTGTCTGCCGCGAACTGGTACGATCGACATAAGGTAGGGTTAGGAGTGGAATTCCTTGAAAGCGTGGAAACCGCGACGCTCAAATTGGCAGCAGATCCCTATCGGCGTTCTTCTGTTGACTACGGTTTAAGGTACTGGCCGATTTCCCGATTTCCATTCGTCGTCTTCTACGACATTCGAGAGTTTGAGATTCTTGTTCTTGGTGTGATGCACACCGCTCAAGAGCATGAAGCATGGTTGCGACGAACCAGATAAAGAACTTGGAGCATCATACTTTTTCTTGGGTGACCAGCTGTCCTCGTTGCCTTTCGAACCCTTTAAAATCATGGAAAAAACATCGAAAAGTTCGGCTCCTGTCCTCTCCGCTTCAAAACCCGGTTTTTCCCAGGGTTTTTCGCATTTCTGGCCAATTGCTTTGGCTTTCCTGCACGTCCATGCACGTGCATGCTTGCACATGCTGCGTCGTCTAGTGCGCTGCCTTGGTACCTAGTGAGTCGTCTTGTGAGTCGCCAGAGTCGCCTCAGAACCCTCGTTTTTCCAGGGAAACCAGGTGGTTTTGCAGCAGAGGGGGTAGGATTCGAACTAGTTGGGGACGGTTGCTGAGCGGATGAACGTCAGTGAATAACTCCCGTGATCAGATTCTTCATTGACTCCGTCAGGGTTTGTGGGAATCAATTTAAGGTACTGATTCATGAAGGAGGTTTCAGCCATGGTGATTTCTTCAGACCAAAACCGAAGGCCTTTGGGCCTATTTGTGGACCAAGCCACCCCGTTGCTTTACACGTCGCTAATCGAAACTTTTCAAGTTCGCCACTACAGTCCTCGGACAGCAGAGGCGTATGTTCACTGGATACGCCGATACCTTTTTTACCACCAATTCAAGCATCCTCGGCTTCTGAAGGAAAGCGATGTAAATCACTTTTTGACACATTTAGCTGTCAATGAAACAGTGTCGGCCTCCACTCAAAACCAAGCATTGTCAGCGATCCTGTTTCTTTATGAGCATGTGCTCAAGCAACCGCTCGATCGAATCGATGGGGTTGTTCGAGCCAGACGCTCGAAGCGACTACCTGTTGTGCTGACAGTCGACGAAGTTGCTCGAATCATGGCACATCTGAAGGGGGATAAGTGGCTGATTGCAATGCTGCTTTACGGAGCCGGTCTCAGATTACTTGAATCGCTTCGACTGAGGGTAAAGGACCTGGATCTTCAACGACTTGAGATTACCGTTCGCCAAGGCAAGGGTGACAAAGACCGGATCACTATGCTGCCGCGATCTACTTTAGAACCATTGCAGAGACACTTAGCGGTTGTTGAATCAATTCACCGTAAAGACGTCGAAGAAGGCTATGGTCGAGTCGATTTGCCAGACGCTTTGGCCCGCAAGTACCCGAACGCCAACCGTGAGTGGCGGTGGCAGTATGTATTCCCTCAAGAAAATCGTTGGCGCAACCCAAGGACAAATGAACAAGGTCGCCATCACATGGACGAATCGTTGATGCAGCGAGCCGTGGCTTTGGCAGTGAGGGAGACAGGACTGACCAAAAGGGTAACCTGCCATACATTCAGGCATTCGTTTGCTACCCATTTGCTTGCGAATGGCTATGACATTCGAACCGTTCAGGAACTTTTGGGGCACAGTGACGTTCGTACGACCATGATTTACACGCACGTTTTGAATCGCGGCGGTAAGGGCGTTCGCAGTCCTGCAGACGGGCTGGCCAAGGGTTTTGGGGGTGATTAGACCGAAACAGCCTATCACTCCACAAAATTCTTGCTCCGCTCGCAAGTGCCTGATATCATTCAGCTTCGGATCGAGGCTAGCTTGCGTGATAGGCTGCATTGGTGCGGTCTACAGAGTTTAGGCTGATCCGTATAAGAACAAGTTCATCGGACTTAGGCTGACTGGATGACAATCTGCGTTCGGCAATTTGACGGAGATCGTCGGATTTGACATGCTAATTACGCTCAAGTCGCTGCAACGCAACGGACGTTAGCGTCGGCATGCGTCATGAGCGTTATGAGGTTTTGGTTCGCCCTCCGTTTTTCATCGAACGCGATTGCCGTTATCGCGTAAGCCGATGAACTTTCCAACGCAGCGGACATGGCATCGTGCCATGCCGCTGGTTTAAAATAGTTAGGCCATTCAAAAAGAGGGTCCAACTATGCGAAAAGCACTACGTTTTGCAGCACGAATTTTCACTGAAGATAAATCAAGGAAGTCCCGACGATCCCAGTCGAGACGATTAATCGTCGAGCCACTTGAATCGAGGCGACTCTTGACAGTTGACCTTCCTCTTCTTGTCCCACAGGTCGATGCGCCGCCTGCGGCGATTGCCTCGCAAGTTGTTCCTGTGCAGCAGGCACAAACGGATAGCGTCGCATTAGCTGCAGTCGGAGGTTTTTTCCAAGGGCTTGGTAACGGGCTCTATAACATGGGTTCTGGCGTTTACACTTTGGGCCACGACCTTGTCACGATGCCAATTGACCTTGTTGGTACAGCAGTCTCGTCAAGTTACGAGCCTCTCAGTTACTACGGGCAATCTTCACAAGCCGCAATCCAAAGCGGAACACCTTGGTACTACATCTCAGGTCAAACGGCGGTGAACGCAGGAACGTTTGGTACATATGGTCTCGCAACTACTGGATATCAGTGGTATCAAACTGGAGATCCAACGGCTTTTCAGCAAACGACCGGTGCCTTTGCGTTTACGGTCTTCGTATCATACGGCGTCCAGCAATACACTAGCACTGCGAATGCACCAACCTATAATCTTGGAGGTGTCGGGGAAGTAGCTGGTGCCATAAACGTCCAACCGCCAACCGCACCCTTGCCACCAAAACCCTACATCATTGCTCCAAGCAATCAGCTTCCAATTCCGCCTGGATCGGGAAACGTGGTGGTGAATAGTTCGCCGATTTCTCCACAGCCTGGCTTTCTAGGTCCTCCCTACTCGCCAAATCAAATCTCTAGCATTGCTACGGGCGGCTATACGATTTCCATTACGCAAGGAGTTCCAACACCCGGAGTGCCGACAATCGGACAGACAGCCGTAATCAATGTCGTGCCGCCTGGATCTCAGGTTGTTGTAACACCAGTCCCTCCTTACATGACAAGCGTTGTAATTACGACACCAACCCCTTTGACGACGGCGCTAGCGCCTTATGCGCCGATTGTCATTCAGGGCCCGAATCCACAATTGGGTCCAATTAATCAGTAACTGGAGCTGCAAGATTGTGAAATCATCTCCACCACCTTTCCGAACATTTCAGTGCATGCAGCAAGCAGGCACTGAAAGTTGGCTCATTTCATTTAATGACAACTTTGCGTTTCAAGCGATCTCTTCGAGATCTGATTTGGATTCGATGTTTCTACGGTACTCGACTGTAGTTTTGCTTGGCGTATTCGATTGGAGTAACTACAGTCGCGAAGTTTTTGCAGAAATGGCTGCGAAAGATGATTGGTTTGTTGAAAAAAAAACAGGAATCGGAGTATTATGCCTTGGTAATCCTTCGCAACTGGAGAGCATCAATCGAGAGGCATACGAGCAGTATCTTAAGCAAAACACAGAACCAATGCTGTTTCGCTTCAATAGTGGCATATTGAAGGACACAATAGCGGGACCCAAACCAATTGCGGATATTCAGCGATGGATACTAGCCGAGGCCTAACAAATAAAGGATTAGATGTTGCGTCACTAGGATAGGGACGTACGGTCGGGGAGTCTCATTTGGTGGTGTCAGTACAGTTGGCAGTGGAGAGACTAGCCAACATCTAAGCCCCTGTTCAAGAAGCCCAGCGG
>CAIJIZ010000362.1 GCA_903820735.1 uncultured Pirellula sp. | reverse complement strand
CCAGAAATGTTCTTGAAACAATATGCGGGAGCTTTCACCGATAACGAAGCTTGGAATGCCATTCCGATTACCCCTGGTGATCAATACGCATGGAACGAGAAAAGCACCTACATCCAACGTCCTCCTTTCCTAGAAGGGATCACCAAGACCGTTGGAACCATCAAACCAATTCATGGCGCCAAGGCCCTTGCGGTACTCGGTGATTCGGTGACGACAGACCATATCTCTCCTGCTGGTTCGATTGCCAAGTCGGGTCCTGCCGGTAAGTTCCTCATCGACAACGGTGTCCAGCCCGCTGATTTCAATAGCTATGGAGCTCGCCGAGGAAACGACCGTGTGATGGTCCGCGGAACGTTTGCCAACATTCGTATTCGCAACGCCATGGTTCCCGGCGTAGAAGGTGGGGTAACGAAATACCTACCGACTGGCGAGACGATGAGTATCTACGACGCATCGATGAAATACCAAGCGAGCAACACGCCGCTTGTTGTTCTCGCCGGAGCGGAATACGGCACTGGTTCGTCCCGCGATTGGGCCGCAAAGGGTACCTTGCTTCTAGGAGTCAAAGCCGTGATCGCCGTTTCCTACGAACGGATCCACCGAAGCAACCTTGTCGGAATGGGAGTCTTGCCATTGCAATTCTCCGCCGGTGATACCGCAGCCAGCCTCGGACTCACGGGTGAAGAAACCTTCGATTTCCCAGGCCTGAGCGATTCTCTAACACCTCGAAGCGAAATCGAAGTGGTTGCTACGAAACCGAACGGATCGAAAACCAGCTTCAAGGCATTGGTGCGAATCGATACCCCTGTGGAAATCGACTACTACCGAAACGGTGGTATTTTGCCAACGGTTTTGCGCAAACTGGCTGAATAATCCGAACGAAGGAATGCGTTATGGAAACCCGACCCCTCGGACGTACCGGAATCGAACTCTCAAAACTCGGTTTCGGAGCGTCCTCGATCGGAGCTGAATTCGGGCAGTTCGATATCGAACAATCGCTGCGGTCAGTCCGAACCGCAATCGATGCAGGAATCCGATTTATCGACACCGCAGCCTACTATGGCCGCGGGATGAGCGAAGTCTTACTCGGACATGTCCTTCCTTCCTATCAACGCGATTCCTGGGTAATCAGTACGAAGCTCGGTAGGTACGCCCCCAAGCATTTCGATTTCTCCGCGAAACGGGTCAGCGAAAGCATCGATGTTTCGCTCGAACGAATGCGGCTGGAGTATCTCGACATGGTTTTCGTGCACGACATCGAATACGGTGACGTGCAACAAGTCATCGATGAGACTCTTCCCGCTTTGAAGAAGCAAGTTGAGAAGGGGAAAGTCAGGGCCGTGGGTATCAGCGGATACCCTATGAAAAATTTCATACGAACCATACCCACCGGTCTGCTCGATTGTGTGATCACCTACAATCACTACACCCTTCAAAACGATATGGCTTTGCAATGGCTACCTCTCGCCGACCAATACGGGGTCGGGGTAATCAATGCAGCCCCCTTCTCTGCTCGATTACTTACCGATCTACCGCTCCCACCTTGGCATAAAGCCCCCAAGGACGTGCGTGAGGTTGCTGCAAAGGCATCGAAATGGTGTAAAGATAACGGAACTCGGATCGAGAAGCTTGCACTGCAATACTCGGTGAACCACCCAGGCTTTGCTAGTTGCTTGATCGGTAGCGCCATTCCCGCCGAAGTCACCCAGTGGATCGACTGGCTAGCCGAACCGATCGACATGTCTTTGATCGAAGGTGTGAAAGCCGTCTTAGAACCAATCCATAATTGGTATTACGTCGAAGGCCGACCCGAAAACAACGATCTCGATTGGCCTGATTTCGTATACGGTGGATCAAAGAGCAAATCATGAGTTCATTTGGGGATGGCGTTCATTCAGCTCAATCAGCGAATGGTGAAAAGTTAGCAACCGATGTGACCATTGCGGAGTTGCAATCCTGGGTTGACCGCTTTTCTGATGAACGCGATTGGGAACAGTTTCACACCCCTAAAAATCTCGCTATGTCGATCGCTATCGAAGCTGCTGAAATCATGGAACTCTATCAGTGGCGCGACGGCAAGGAGCCCACTCCAAACACCTCCGTCGACTCCCCTGTCGCCGAAGAATTAGCCGACGTTCTCTCCTACTTGCTCCGTATGGCAAGCGTCTTGAAAATCGATCTCGCGCAAGCTCTCGCCCTGAAGATCAAGAAGAATGCTTTGAAGTACCCGGCACCGGCCCCTCGTCCCATAGAAAAAATGGGCGATTGATTCGTTTTGTTAAAAGGGGAGTTGCAATGACTGGCATACGACCGAATCTCCTCGCCTGCGGGGCGTTGTCGTTATCGCTCAGCATTGCGGTTGCGTCGCATACTGTCGGGCAAGAGGCTACTCTCTCGCCCACGCCTAACGATTCCCCTACTGCGCTAAAGATTGCGAAAATCAGCTCGGATATCGAAGTACTTGTTGAGGTACAACAAGGTGAGTTACCGGTGATTCTTTCGGCTCCACACGGAGGGACGATGCAGATCGAAGGTGTTGAACCCCGTAGTGGAGCTGGAATGAAAACCGGCCCATCAGGTTTCTTTACCGGACGAGATGGTGGAACAACGGAACTTGCGGTTGCGATTGCTGATGCAATCCAGCGTAGAACAGGCAAACGCCCTTATCTGGTCGTCAGTAAAGTGCATCGCAAGTATCTCGATCCGAACCGACCAGCTTCCATCGCTTACGAAGATTCTGATGCTGCGCCGGTGTACCAACGATATCACGGATCGCTGCAACGGTTTTGTGCGGAGATACTTGAGAAACACCGAACTGGATTGTTGTTGGATATCCACGGACAGGGGGCAAGTCAAACCACTCTCTATCGAGGAACCGGGAATGGCAAGACAGTGACACGTTTGCGAGAGCGTTTTGGAGAATCCGCTCATTCCGGGGAGGATAGTCTATTCGGGGTTTTGCATCGCCTTGGATGGGAAGTTCACCCGTACCCAGCGGATGGAAAAGAGCAAAGCGGTTTTACCGGCGGTTACATTGTTCAGACTCATGGGAGTCATCGTCCAGAGGGAATCGATGCCATTCAACTCGAGTTCGGAGCGGACTATCGCGACAAATCGAACCGACCGAAAACGGCGGATGTTTTAGCAGCCGCCGTCCAAGAATTCTTGGATACCTACGTGGCCTCCAAATTCCTACCCGCCAGCGTTGACGGCTCCTCCGAACCAAGGAACTAGTTGCTTCCAGTGGCAACTAGTTCTGCGTAGCCGATGCAAACAACTGGCATCAATATCACCATCTAGCCGCTATTCGCTTATGGGTGTGACAGTTGTGGTTGTCTCACCGTTGAGATCTTGGTCGATCGTCTGGCCAGCAACCTTGATTTTCATCTTCATGTTTTGCGTCAGCTTGGTGGATACGATACAACCGGTTTTCGCATCGAAAAGAATTTCGCCTCCACTCCCTTTATCTTCGACGGTCATCTCGATGCCTGGTGGGGGCTCGGACAGGGTTACGAAGGATTCCAAGTGAAACTTTTCAAGCATTCGGCCTTCGACTTCGGTTTGACCATCGTAGCGGTAGGTCACATCCGTTTTCATTTTCATACCGTTCAAATTGATTTCCGCCGATTGCTTCCAAGTCTTTCCAATGGATGTGATATCGCTTGGGAAATCGATCGTTGCTTGCTCGAACATTTGTTTTAGCATGTCACCTGAAAGAGGAGACGCTGGATCAGCTGGTTTGTTGGCCAGTTCCTCTGGAAGCATTACTTCAAGTACCTTACCTTGGCGGCTCATCTTCGATGAAATCGCAACGCCGATGAGTTGTTCCATTCCTTTCGCGATCTGTTTAGTTACCGGATCGGTACTAGGTTCACCATCGGAATCGTAATCGACGTTAACGAACGCGGACTTCATCGAGATTTTCATCCTCTTGATCGTCTGCTGCACCACGAAAGTTTTGTCATCGGAATCGGTAACTTTCCACTCCACCTCGGCAGATTGATTCATAGGCATTTCTTGCAAGCCCGCGCCGGGTACATTCATTTTCGTGACCATTTTCTGATCAGTCACTATGGAGAATCGCTGTCCCTTTTGAAGCTTCCACTGAAGGTCTTGTCCGAGAAGAATCGATGGGCAGATGCACGTTAGCAAAGCAAGTGCAACAGTGACGATTGGTCGCTTGAAGCGATTCATAAAAAGCACCTTTGTGTAACTAGAGAGTGAATCAACAAAATCAATTGTATTGGAATCAAAGGCTCAGAACGGAGCAATCCCAGGGCGCGGAAACTTTGATGCTTCAGAAAACGACGACTGGATATCTTCAAATACAGCTTATTCCAGTGATACTGCAGCGGCCGGGAAAAGCGCCCGCTCGTTGATCCGTCTCGAACCATCCTCGGCCCACGATTCCGCATCGGCTGTTAGTACATGAAGCGTGTTTTCAATACAAGACCGATAGGATTCGATCCCGCGATCATCCAGACCGCGAGGAATGTTGATTTTCGGGCCAAGAACCAAGCGGACCCTCGAACTAAGGCGAGGAATAGCCAGACGATCCCACGATTTCGCCCTGAATGGACGATGGAAACCCATCCCGACTGGAACGATGGGCATGCGAAGCATCGAACTGAGCTGAACGCAACCTTGGCTCATGACTCTTCGTGGCCCCTTTGGTCCATCCGGAGTAACAACAAAACTTGAGTCCCGATACTCTTTGCGGAATCGAAGGATCGCTTTGATGCCACCTTTGGTTGACGAACCACGTACGGTTCGAAATCCAAAGTCCTCCGCGACCCAGCCTAACCAATTCGCATCTCGGTGCTCGCTCACCAGCAGCGTCATTCCCGATCCCCGCCGCATTGCAGCAGGAAGCAGTAAGTATTCATGCCAGTGGACGTATAGCACCGGCTCGCTGTAGGTTTTCGATGATACGTCGGCGCTAAAATCATACCCCGAGAAACGCGAATCCATGGTTTCCATCCACGCCTTCAAGCCGCGTCCTAACAAGTAAGCTGCGGTACGCATGCCATATGTGGAAATTTGTTTCTTCATGTCCCGCGCAAATTCCCCCATCGCTTCCATCGCTCCCTATCAGCTTCGCGCCGTATACCTCTATCCGTCTAACCCTGTCCGTATCCCTAAATCCTTCGGACTACAATTATTTGTCATAAGCAACGCAGACCCGTCCCTTGAACACCTCGACGGCCGGTCCCGTCATGAAGACGTGATTCGTGGTTTCATCCCATCGAAGAGTCAAATCACCACCGGTCAGGTGGTTCAAGATCGTCCGATCTGTTCGCTCGGTCAAAACTCCCGCAACACAGACCGCACTCGCACCAGTCCCACACGCCCACGTCTCTCCCGATCCACGCTCCCAAGTCCTCTGACGAACTTCTCCAGATCCGAGAATCTCAACAAACTCCACATTGGTCCTTTTCGGGAACCTTTCGTCGTTCTCGATCAATGGACCAATTCCTAATACCAACTCATCCGTCGCTTCGGGAACGAAAATGACACAATGAGGATTTCCCATCGATACACAGGTTGCGAAGAGAGTGTGGCCCCGATACTCGAGCTTGTGATTGACAACATTCTCCTCAGGCGTCACAAGTGTCGTTGGAATTTGTTTTGCAAGTAACCTCGGTTCGCCCATATCCACGGTCACCGAGTCAACCTTGGAATCTCTAACCGTAAGATCCAAGTCAAGCACCCCGGCTCCCGTTTCGATTTTCAAAGACGGCTTTTGAGCAATCCCAGAATCATAAACGTACTTGGCCACACATCGGATACCGTTGCCACACATCTCGGACTCGCTACCGTCCGCATTGAACATGCGCATTCGTGCATCACCAACCTCGGACGGCAAAATGAAAATCACTCCATCGCCACCAATACCAAATCGGCGGTGGGAAAGCTCCACAGCAAGCTGCTCGAAGTTACTCGGTAGCTTCTGGGTAAACCCGTCGATGTAAACGTAGTCGTTTCCCGCACCGTGCATTTTGGTGAAGTGAATTTCTCTCATGTAGCTTCCCGCAAAAGTTGTAGTGAAAAGGGATGGAATGATCGGACATTCCATGGATCAAACATCGGACCGACTTTGGGTGTTGCATCAAAACCCACAATACTGACCCAAACTTATTTATGCCCCGAATATAATGCTGCCAAGCGTTAAAACAAGAAACGCCACTGAGAACCAGTGGCGTTTCTTGAGGTGTGGAGGTGTGGTTCAAGCTATCGGAACCTAGGAAACAACTTCCTTAATTTTTTGCAGGAAGTGTTCGTTGCCGTCTTTGCTCATTTCCTTCGCATGCTTTTCAGCTTTTTTCACGTCGGTGTACTCGAATACAGCTACTCGCTTCAGGTGCTGATTGAACACTCCCCAATAAAGCTTTACTCGGGGTTCGGCTGCTGGCTTACGAGTCCGCTTCGGCTTTACGACTTCTGCTACTGCCTCTTCGTTGGCTACTTCCGTGTCGGCCTTCTTCGTTGGTTTCTTAGCTTTTGTAACGCTTGCCATAAAAAGGCTCCATAAAAATAATGAAGAAAGCTACCGCCCGATGCTTGTCAAGCCCGGGGCGAGCGTGTTGAATCGCCTCTATTATACCTAAATCCTTGTCATTCGACACGCTTTATTGGGAACTTGTTAAGGGAATCCCAACCCCATCCCCCACGGTTAGGGGTGCCCAGCCTGAATATTCTGCACTGCTTGGCAGATTTGCCTCAATTTACTCCCATTTTCCACCCAATGCCGTGATTACAGAATTGAAATTATGGGTCATCATCCCCAAGTAATTTTCCGCACCGGAGCCAACCGGGCCTAAAGCATCGGAGTAAAGCTCATTGCCAATTAACAGTTCCACGCCTCGTGCCCGCGCACCGGCAATCAACGCGTCGATCAGTTTCCCTCCGACACTCGATTCCTTAAAGACCGCCGGAATTCGACGAGAGACCACGGTCTCTATCAATTCTGGAATACGTTGCAAGCCAGCTTCCGAAGCGGTAGATATTCCTTGAACTCCCTCCACCCTCAATCCGTAACGGCGCCCGAAGTACTGGAAAGCATCATGGGAGGAGATAAGTACGCGCTGCGATTCTGGTATCGTTTTTACCGCTTCGATGGCTCGTTGGTCGAGCTTCGTTAATCGCTCCCGAAGTTCTTCAAATCTCATCGCGATCTGCACTGCTGCGTCCGGCAAGAGTCTCATCAATGCCCCCGATACGGACTCGACGCATCGCGCCCAGAGCGAAACATCCATCCAGATATGGGGATCATGTGCATCTGTGCCCGGTTCACCAAGCAGATCATTTTCGGTCAGTGCGTCGGACATCGCGAAGCTGGTTTTTGGACTCGATGCATCCCGCCGTCCGCGTGAGCGGGTGAGAACATCCCCCATCCGTCCCTCTAAATGCAGCCCATTATGAAATACCGCGTCGGATTGAACGATCGCAACAATATCGTCTCGAATCGGTTTATACAAATGGGGATCCACTCCAGCTTGAATAAGTTGGACGATCTCGACGCTCTCCCCACAGAGTTCGCGTAGCATATCGCCAATCATACCTGTGGTTGCCACCACTTTGAAATGTCTCCGGTCCCCTGCCCCTTCGCTGCGTAGCTCGCGGTCGCAGCCACTATGGCAAACCATGATCGAAATTGAAGCGAAGCCCGGAAGAGTCGCTAGAAACATACGCCGAGTTGTCGATCGAGGTACCTGTGACCCGGAGATCTCCATAGCGGTGCTGGCCTTCGACTGCTTACTTAGCCCTTGGTTCGTTTCAAAGTGGGATTGAATATCGATCACAACAAAGAATTCCAATCGGATAAGCCTATAGGCTCTTTCGATGCGAATGGCTCCCCGTACCTCACGCCGATGGCCCGCCCCCATGTGGCTGCTTGTTCGCGAAGTACTTCAACCCAGGGAGGATCCAACTGCTCTTTCCCCTCAACAAATTGGCTATGGTACGCTGCGACAGAATCCGCTTTGGTTTGCCAAAAGGGGGTAATATCCTGAATCCAAGCGGGCTGTGGAATTAGTTTTAAGTGGATGCAGTAGTAGTAAAAAATGCGTTGTGGGTGGAATGGCTCTCCTGGCAAATCGCATTTGGTGAGCTTGCTCCAAAATCGAGCTGCTTCGATAAGCTCAGTGGCCGCCGTATGATCGGGATGCGCATCGACCCAGTAAGGGGCAAAGATCCAACGCGGACGTGTCAGCCGAAAAATCCCTGCAATCTTTGCGCGGTTCTCAAGGGTGGCTTCCAAGAAGCGGTTTGGCAACCCGAGGTTGTATCGCCATGTGATCTTGAGAATCTCCGAAGCTTTGGCTGTTTCCGCTCTCCGCTTTTCAACACTCCCAAATGGTGTTGGCTCTCCACTCGTTAAATCTAAGATTCCAACTCGATAGTTCTTCTGAACCATCGCCGCAATCGTTCCTCCCATTCCCAACTCGGCATCATCGGGATGAGGAGCCACCACCAAAGCATCAAGCGGAGCGTTGCAGGGCGGTAGATCCGGATATGAATGAAAAAGCGAAGCCGGCATAAGGAGTTAACCTTGAGTCGCAATAAGATGTTTATCGATCAGTCGAAGGATTCCTTGAGCAACCAGTGGCTTCGGGCCATGAAACTGATCAAGCACCTTGCCACCTCTGGAGATGACCTCGACGTTGTTCTCGTCAGAGTTCATCGCGTCCGCACGATTCGAGACGATCATATCACACGACTTGCGACTTAGTTTCACGATCGCACGAAATCGAACATCCTCTGTCTCTAATGCAAAAGCAACAACCCATTGCTTGGGTAGCTTGTTTGCGGCCATGAAAGCAACAATATCCGGCGTCTCAAAAAGGTTTAAAGTTAGACCATTCCCTGTCTTTTGAAGCTTGCTGGTCTCAACGTGCTTTGGCATGTAATCACAAGGTGCCGCGGCACCAATAAGCCCATCAGCTTGGGTGAATTCAAGCCGCGTCGCCTCAAGCATCTCTTCGGTTGTCGTGACATGGACAATCTTTGCCGCTTGGGGATACTCAACGGAAACCGGCCCGGTCACAATCGTGACGCGATGCCCCAAATCTAAAGCCGCTTGCGCCAAAGCTGCCCCCATTTTGCCGCTCGAAGCATTGGTCAAGTAACGAACCGGATCAAGGTATTGTCGGGTGGGGCCCGAAGTGATGACGATATGGGCCAACGTTGGT
>CAIJIZ010000361.1 GCA_903820735.1 uncultured Pirellula sp. | reverse complement strand
ATGCGTGGTGCTGTCACGCGCGGAGCGGTGGGTGGTTAACCGCGCGGATGCAAGGGATGGTATTTGGGATGTCGAAGTGGTTGAGGGAATCATCGGCCGACCGCTTCACCACACCCTACTGATCGTTGAATCGCAACAAGCAGTTTCAAGCGTTGTCCAGTGCCCTTCCCCCCTTTATCCCCCCGCCCCTTACTCCCGCTGGGATTACAAGGGGAGTTGCGATAAAAGGTGCTCTGCTCGAAGCATGACACAAACGGGTTCGCGGCTTTCTTTGCGTCTTGGATTCTTTACGTGATCCATGCGCCTGCGCTTCACGAACGACCACTATCAATCCTGAGCAGCTACAAATAATCGGGGGGCACGGCAAGTTCTCAAGGGTTGTTTCGAGGCTTGCGAGATCGTTCTAGTCGATGGTGTTTTTCTGGACGCGTATGCATTCCCCATCGCAAGGCCTCGTCTTGATCGTAGCGTTTATTCAAAGTCAGAGCGGTTAATGCTTTGGCGAGTTCAAAACCGAGATAGAACGAGTGAGAGACGTCGACGTTGCTCGATTCGGGCATCCGAAGCAACTCGTCCATCATAAGAAATGGATCGGTGCCTTGGATATGCACCCCGGCGCTCATTAGATGAATCTTTTCTCCATCGTGGCTGATGCGATAGTTGTTGTCTTTGATCTGAGCGGCCAAGAGTTCAAGCGATTCGGGGGTAGGGGAGACGTTCGAGGGATCACGAAGCATAATCAATCGTTCTTCGAGATGCTTTGGTGGTAATCGATGCCGAACGGAGTATTCGACGAGACGGCGGGCCAAATCGCATTCCTTGACCGAGGATTGAGCCCAAGTGATGACCTGTGTGGTCAAGACGCTGTGGATTTGAAGTTCGGCGCAGATCCCGAGCAGAACGGTGTTGATTGCCGCTGAGTCGCCATCGGTAAGTTCGGTGACGTTTCCGATCCCCATCATCATGGCTGCTTCGGGAAACAGCTCACGGGTTTCCATGTATCGTTTTAACGATGCTGCAAATCCACAACCGATCGGTTCGAGGATAGGGTCAAGCCGAATTGCAACTCCGCGATTTAGGAGGAACTCTGCGGTTCGAACCATCGACCCACGGTAATCCTCTGGAGTATCGGGAACGACGACTACTTCTACACCCCAGTCGACTGCTCGCTCGCAGTTCGCAGAGTTCACCGACAAGACTAACGACGCACCTCCCTTGACTGCCTGTTCGACTTCCCATGGATCAAATGTATCGATCGATACCGAAATCCCTTGATCGATCAGTGCCCTGACACTCTCCGTGGCTTCATTCCATCGCATGCCTGGTTCGCAGCCAAGGTCGATACGGTTTGCACCCATAGCAGTGAGTCTTTTCGCTTCGGTGATGAGTTGCTCGATCGAGAGCCGAGGAGCGTAGTTGATCTCCGCGATGATCTCAATTTGATACTCGCCGTAGTCGGCCGATCGGAATCGTTTTTTACCGAAGAGAGTGGGCAAATCACGGACATCTTTCGGTCCACATTCAATCGGGATAGCAATCGCTTTGCGTATCTCATCGATATGAGGAAGTAGATAGCCAGGGAGTAAGACTTTGGTGGCTTCCGATGGAATTTTCAAATGGCGCATCAACCACTTGGGAGTCATCAATGCGGCTACGGTGATAGGAAGAACGTCGATGCTGTAGTGGAAGCCATGTTGTTCAGCGAGTTGATGAACGATCTCTCGCACGGAGCTTTCTGCAAGACGTCCCGTAACGAAGTGAATCGATTCAGTAGGGTTGGATTGCATCTCTTTAGCGTTGGTTTGCATCGTGTTGCGCTCAAACTTTTTTTAAAACTTCCATGCATCGAGCTAGCTGTGCCCTATTGACCCGTCGGATAGTTTCCGCGAACATGACAGGTGCGAGAAGCACTAATGGAACAAAAGCTTGGATGCGTTTGTTTCGTGGCCGGTGTTTCTCGTTTTTTTTTGGATTGGTTGTACCTACACGCGCCGTCCAACGTAGGTTTGAACGATGCCACTGATCATCAGCGTCCATAAGACGCAAACACCATAAGTCGTCAAACACATTGTGATCGGCATTGCTCGTTCTAGCAATCCAGCACCAAGCACGACGAGCTCGCACCAGACGAATTGATTCATGCCCCACGACGAACCAGACCGCAGCGATGAAACTCCTGTGCTCATCACAGTTTTGCATGAAGACGCTTGGTTCTTGGTCGTCAACAAGCCAGTGCATTTGCTCACACAAGCCCCGGAGGGGATCCCGAGCTTACAAGCACAACTCCTCGTTCAGCATGCGCGAGAAGGGGCACCGAAGCCATTTATTGGAATCCCACATCGGCTCGATCGCATGACAAGTGGCGCGGTGGTGATTGCACGCAATCAAAGGGCGCTGCGCAGACTCTGCGATCAGTTCGCAGCACGGACCATCGAAAAAGTCTATCTCGCATGGGTTCACGGGACGCCAAAGCCATCCGATACCTTTGTCGATTCAATGCGAAAGGTCGAGAATGAACCTCGGGCTGAGATTGTCGATTCGAGCGAAGAGGGGAGTCGCACCGCCTCCCTATCGTATCGGGTTCTCGGAACGCGAAGTGGCTCGAGTGGACAGAGCGAGTCGCTCGTCGAAGTTCAGCTTGGGACAGGCCGTATGCATCAGATTCGGCTGCAGTTCGCAAGTCGAGGGTATCCGATTCTCGGAGATAGCTTGTATGGAAGCGAAGTAAGTTGGGGGCACAGGCCAGAGCATTTTCGAGAATCCCCGATGGCACTTCACGCTGCGACCCTGTCGTTTGCACACCCCAAAACGGCAGAGCGGATTCTCGTTCGTGCTCCGGTCCCCGCTGGGTATCCCTGGGGGATGCTTGCCGAAGAAGTTTCCTGCGGTATGGGGGTGTAGGGGAAGTGGAAACCAGGTTTCCGGTTGATCGCAAGAAATCCGATCCGAATAGGGGCGGTTTTCACATCGAATTCCCAAGCTTAGGCTGAACCTTCGCGGATTTTCGCGGTCTTGTATCCTTGGCTTGGCACACCATGTGCTGTACAGTGTTGGCGTGCCAAGGGCATGCCAACTTTACAAGATAGCCATAGGCTTGGATGTTATTCCCTGAAGGAGAAATTGCGACATGGGACATGCAGCAGAATTTTCGGATACCAGTTTTGACAGCGACGTTTTGGAATCCAAGGAGCCAGTCCTCGTGGACTTCTGGGCAACTTGGTGCGGCCCATGTCGCCAAATCGCTCCATTGATCGACGAACTGGCGGTTCAGTACGCAGGGAACGTCAAGATTGGGAAAGTCAACGTAGATGACAACCCAGAGGTTTCGACCAAGTATGGGATCAATGCCATTCCAACCTTGCTGTTGTTCAAGGGTGGTGAGATCATCGAGCGATTCCAGGGAATCCCTCCCCGCGCTAAGTTAGAAGCAGCATTGAATTCCGCCGCTGAGTAATTGTGGCTGACTAATCAAAGCTGTTTAATGCTGCTGAAGCACCCCATCAGCGACTTGTAGCAAGCATCAAAACAAAAGCACCGAAGGTTGTTCCTTCGGTGTTTTCATTTTGTCCCTGTGGTTTGCATTTTAAAACTTGCGAAGGTCACGTAAACCCGCGGTCTCTTAAACCCGCGGTCACCATTCTCAGCTTGCGATCACGCGGTGCAAGACTTCTCCAGCCACATCCGTCAGTCTGAAATTTCGGCCGTTGTACGGGTAAGTCAGTTTCTTGTGGTCGATGCCAAGCAGGTGCAAGATTGTTGCGTGCAGATCGTTCAAGTGGACGCGATCAACAGCGGCTTTGTAGCCGATTTCGTCAGACTCGCCGTAGGTGGTTCCACCCCGCGCGCCCCCTCCAGCAAGCCAAGCTGTGAAGCAATGTGGGTTGTGGTCGCGACCGGGTTTGCCGCCGAGTTGAGCGATAGGTAAGCGTCCGAATTCACCGCACCAGATCACAAGCGTATCATCGAGCATTCCGCGTTGGTGTAAGTCTTCTAGCAACCCTGCAACCGGTTTGTCGGTTTCATCGGCGAATTGTTGGTGATTACCCGCGATATCCACGTGACCGTCCCAGGATCTCTCGTTCTCCATTCCACCAGAGTAGATTTGGATGAAGCGAACGCCCCGTTCTAGGAATCTTCGTGCCATCAAACACTGTCGAGCGACGTGGTCGCACTTTGGATCTCCTACCCCGTAAAGTTTATGGATGTGTTCGGGTTCGTCGGATATGTCGATCGTCTCAGGAGCTCGGCTTTGCATTCGGTAAGCCAGTTCAAAGCTCTCGAGTCTGGCTGCTAGCTCGGAATCGGACGCATGGGATTCGAGATGGAGTCGATTAAATTCTGAAAGTGAATCGAGTTGCTGACGTTGCGTTGATAAAGATAGGCTTGGTGGCAGTTGCAGGTTCTCGATCGCATCGCCGGTAGGTTTGAGATACGTTCCTTGGTAAACGCCAGGCAGGAATCCAGCAGACCAGTTTGCGGCGTGTCCTTTGGGTAACCCGCGACCTTTCGGATCGCTCATCACGAGGAAGGCGGGCAAGTCACTGCTTTCGGATCCAAGTCCGTAGGTAACCCAAGAACCGACACATGGGAATCCCATGCGAGCCATTCCCGTGTTGATGGCGAAGAGGGCAGGGGAGTGGTTATTCGATTCCGTGTAGCCGGAGTGAATGAAGGCCATTTTATCGACGTGGTTCCCAAGGTTTGGGAAGATCGAGGAGACCATTTTTCCGCATTGCCCCCGAGGAGTAAATTCGAAAGGGGATTTCATCAAGTTCCCAACGGCATGCTGAAAGAAACCGGTCGTGTTTGAAAATGTGGCGTCAAATTCCTTGATCGATTTCCCGTCCGCTTTGATCAACGATGGCTTGTAATCCCACGTATCGACTTGGCTTGGGCCTCCGTTGACGAAGATCCAGACAACTCGTTTTGCTTTCGCTGGGAAATGGGGTTCGCGAGGTGCAAGCGGACTTTTGGCTCGGTCCCCAAGTCCATCGCCGCGAGCCATCTGCAGACCGCCATGCTGTTGCAGTAAGGCTTGGAGACCAAGCCAACCGAAACCGCAACCGGCGCGTTGCAGCCAAGCTCGGCGTGTTTGGGCGGATAGGAGCGGGCTGCTTGAAGTGGGGATTTTTGGAGCGGGGCTGTTTGTAACCATCTGGTTTTGAGTAGTGGCATTCATGGGTTTCGAGATATCGCTTAGGTGTTCTTTGAAGTGAATCGATCGGCGAATCGATCGGCGAATCCAACTGCAGGCTGCGTTGCTGGCTGCCTTGCCGATCCTTGATCTAGTCTACATAGAGAAATTCGTTGAAGCAGAACAGGACTTGGCATACATCTGCGAAGGCCATTTGATCTGCCATTTGTTTTGTCATTGGATCTGCGTTTGCTGTTGCCGGTTGGTTTGCGCGGTCGCGAAGTGCATTTTGAAAGAGCGATTCTGCAAGAGCGCGTTCCCGATCGGTTGGTTCGCGGGAGAGTACTCGAAGAAAAATCTCTCGGACGCGATCTGCGTTTGCGTACGTTTGCGAAGCGAGCGCTTCGGCGGCTTGGCGAGCGACTGGATTGTTCATCAACGCAAGGGCTTGAGGTGCCACGGTGGTAGCTTGTCGTTGCCCGATGCTGACGAGATGTTCTGGCCAATCGAATAGCATCATCATGGGGATGAGTTGACTACGCTTGATGAAGAAGTAGATGCTTCGACGTTTCATGTTGTAGTCGAGGGATCCTGGTCCGTACATGGTTTTATCCAGCAAGCCGGAGGTGCTGAGCAAGGCATCGCGAACCGCTTCGGCTTCGATTCGTCTAGGGCTTCGATGCCAGAGGAGTTTGTTGTCGGGATCGACTTTCGTCCGTGGGTCGGCGTGAACGCGATTCCCTTGCATGTAGGTCTGGCTTGTAAGGATGGTGCGATGAAGCGATTTGATGCTCCAGTTGTTTTCCACAAGTTGGCTTGCGAGCCATTCGAGGAGTTCGGGGTGGGTTGGTTTCTCGCCCGTGGTACCGAAATCATTTGGGGTAGAGACTAGTCCGCGTCCGAAGTGATGCAGCCAGATGCGGTTTGCCATCACGCGAGCGGCCAGAGCCCCTGCGCCGGAGTCCACATCGGTTAGCCAGAGTGCTAGGGCTGCTCGCTGGTAGCTTGATTTGGGGTTCGATCGCGATTGATCCCAGTGCAGGGATTGTTCATTGCGGGTGCGACCGAGGAATACTTCGGGGACACCGGGCAAGGCTACGGAAACCTTCTGTGCCACATCACCGCGGCGCAGGATATGGGTTTGCGGATAGAAGTGTGGGTAGCCCCGATCGTCGGCATGGTGTGGAAGATGCGGTTCGCCTTCTGTGGTGACCAAGACGGTCGCGAGCTGAACCGGCGGGCCTTTACGCACAAGCTCTGCGACGGACTTGTCGAGTTCGTTCCATCGGTTCGAGATGGACTTGTACCAACTCAGCAGCGGTTGCCATTGCGGGGATTCTTTGAGGGCAGCTTCGAGTTGCGAATCGGTCGTGGTCCCTTCGGTCTTGGTTTTGATCCTCTTCGAAAGTTCAGCGATGGCAGCTAACACTTCGCTCGGGGGTTCCTTGCCACCGACTTCGACGGGAGGCTGCGTTTGCGAGGAGGTCGAGAAGCGTATGCGGCCGATGATATGTTTTGAATTCGGGTGATGGAAGCGGAGAGTTAACCGCAAGGTATCGCCGGGATGGAGGGAGGTGGCTGGATCGTTGGATGGTTCGGGTAGGAAAACGACTGCAGCTTGGCTATTGCCGATTTGCCCATCGACAGCCCAGCCAGAGACGAGGTCGGAATCGAGGGAAGCAGCGATCGAAAGGCTATCTCCATTTTGTTGATGGGTGGCAGCGGGTTTCGAGAGTTCGAGTTTGCGTGGTGGTTTGCCTTCGGAGAGGATTTCTGCGGTAAGGTTTCCGAGAGCGAAGTTACCGTTGTCCGCCCGTCCGGGCCCGCTTCGAGGCAACGATGGATCTGCT
>CAIJIZ010000360.1 GCA_903820735.1 uncultured Pirellula sp. | reverse complement strand
GGATGGTTGGCTGTGCGGATGAGCGACGGTGCGTGTACTGTAGCTCCCTCGTTGACACGTCGGGTTACCATTGAGTGGCCTGCGGCAACTTAAGATCATGGTATCGCGAAGCGTTAGCGAGTAATGGTAACCCGAACCGTCAGGGAGGCATTGGTAACGCGAAGCGTTAGCGAAGAAGATCCGGATGGTTGGCCGTGCGGATGTGCGATAGGGCGTGTACTGTAGCTCCCTCGTTGACACGTCGGGTTACCATTGAGTGGCCTGCAGCCACTTACGATCATGGTAACGCGAAGCGTTAGCGAGTAATGGTAACCCGAACCGTAAGGGAGGCCTTGGTAACGCGAAGCGTTAGCGAACAAGATCCGGATGGTTGGCTGTGCGGATGAGCGACGGTGCGTGTACTGTAGCTCCCTCGTTGACACGTCGGGTTACCATTGAGTGGCCTACGGCCAATTAACCTCCTCTGGAAATCGTTAGCCCCTTTATTCCTAGCTTCCGAACACGAGCGAGAGACTTGCAAAGCCATGATGCGAGTCGCTTGATTTCAATGCACGCCCCCGCTCAATTTGATTTCGCTAACTCAACAAAACCTTGCCATGAGATGAATAGGGAGAAACCAATAGTAAAGAGAAGTACAAGATTGACGAGAACCGAATTTACTTGATCCCCCATTCGCTTGCGATCTGCGGTCAGTAAAAGCAAAAACAGAATCATCACAGGTAGCGTTATAAGACTGATCAGGCTGTAAGCGAAAACCAAGCCAATCGGTGTCCAATCGGTGAGGAAGACATAAAACGGTGATGTAAACATGAATAGAATGGACCAACGATACGCGGGCAATTGGCTTGGGGGCGTCTCGCTGTAGTTTGAATTCGCATTACGAGCCAGATGGCGGTGGTAAGCGTCTGCGAGCAACATACCCTGCCCTGCGCCGTTGCTGATGCTACTTGCAAATGCTCCGCACCAGAGCGTCACTCCAAACAGGAAACGACCCGGAATCCCAAGAATCTCGGAATAGACACGGGATATATCTTCGATTCTCTCAATGACTATTCCTCGGCTATTCAAGATGCTTGCTGCTGCGAATTCAATCATGATGATCATCAAACCCATGAGGGACAAGCTGACAATCAAATCGAACTTTTGTTTTCGTATCTCCTGAAGACTAACCCAACCTTTTTCGTATACATAAGCTGAATAACTCAGGTTGCTGATCGAACCAACAGCAGCGGTAAAAACTGCCAGAATGATGAGATTGGCGTTCTCATGCCTCCAGGTGGAACCATCCATCGACGACATAAGGCTCGCACCAAGATATGTGAAATCGGGACGTGAGATAACAATCACCAGCAGTAGGCTCAGTGCCATGATCGCTGCAATCGGGCGACTGATCCGTTCAGCAATTTGATACCTTCCCCAAAACAGTACGATGAAACTACAAATCCATGAAATGACCGCCCAAATAAATACGCTGTATTGCGTTGGTAGCGGAAATGCCATGTCTGCACCGACCCCAAGTAAAAGAACTTTGGTGAGCGCAGAAACATGCCGTCGCAAAAGGGATATAACGAACAGAATAAGGACAGGCGTGCGACCAAATCGTCCAATACCGGATAACACGGTGTCGCCTGTACACATTACATAGCGTGCTGATGCATCAAGTACCACGAATCTCGCTAGGATCGCAAGTATGGGTACCCAAATCATTCCCACCCCGAAAGTCGCACCTGCGATCGTGTTGGAAATGAAATCGCGAGCACCGAAAGTCCCAAGCGCAAAAATCAAACCCGGCCCTAGCGCATCTAAGCGTGACTTTAAATAACTCATGGACGAGGGTGTGGACTACCTAAAAGATGAAGCGGATGAATTTTCTTACCATTTGTCTGGATCGGTGCCGCAAAACGGACCTGGAAGCTTCCGGACTGACTCCAAGTACGCCCGGTACTCGATCCCGACCAGATGCGTTGCAACTCTCTAAGGAAAAAATCGCGAACCTCTTCCTCGGAATTCACACCTAACCGCGGATGGACCCGCAATTCGATCGCTGTATGCTTACCGGCCTCTTGCTCAATCAATTGATAATCAGATGGTACTCCCCCGAATCGATTGGGAAGCAAGACTTCGAGGATGGACAGCACATCTCCTGCCATCAACGATGTTCCATATCCGGTAAGTTTCCCATAACTGAAGATATGGTTGATCTGCTGAGTATAACCGGCTCGCATCAAACCGCATTCACACGTCGAATTACTCAATTCTCCCGCGTCGTCCATTTCAAGATTGATTGCAACCGTGGGCGCAAAAGGAAGCAAGGTTGTGAACAGTAGTGACTGGACTTTGGTATCCGTCAAGGGAGCGACGCGTTCTCTCGCGATCACTGCTAGAGAATCCATGCTGAGATGGACACAATTTCCATGCATACGCTTGCAACCAAATCCTACCGGTCCTAACTCCGATATGGTGTAGCGAGCATTGATCAACGCACCCGCCTGTTGGACAATATCCACTTTTGCTGCCGTAATCGCTTCTCCACCGACAACAAAACGTGTACCTGCTATATCCAGACCTAAATCTTGCGCAGCGGCAACAACACGCACGGCAGGGCTAACATTGCCAGTGACCAAAACCTGTTTGCCTTGCTGTTTACGTCCCGCAATCCACTTCGCAATCGGCGTAAAGTCGTCTTCGGGTAGGTATCGAGGAAACGGTGCACGAATACCCATTGCACGTAACTGCAACAGGTACATTCCTGTCAGAACTCGGTAGTGAAAAACTGGCCGCAATGGCATCCAAGATGTTACGGGCGATCCATACCGCGCATGGGTAATCAATCGCCTGAAACCACCCGTTGCGGGTAAGGCCGATGTCGTAGCTAGTTGCTCTCGTTCCCTGAGTTCTAACTCGTTTAGAAAAACCGTTTCCTGCAACTCTCGATAAGCCTGGTACTCAAGACTTCTGCGAGTGATCGTCGGATTTCCTCGACTGCCGCTCGATGAAGCTTCCATAATGGCGCGATACAAAGGATTCGCAAGATCAGAACTGGCAACCTGAAAAACCAAGGCACCGCGCCTGACTTCTTGCTTCCCTTTGAACTCGTCATGGGTCAAATAGATACCTTCAGCATACAAGTCCCTGAGCGCTTCCTCGAGTCCAGTTCGACGCACACGAGCTTCGATATCCTCGTACCCAATCCCCGCCCAATCCAATAGCTTCTTGATTGGATGCTTTGGATTCCCCAAAATAGAAGTTTGGAGTACTTGCAGAAAATTTGCTTCGCGTTGCTGTAGATTCTTTTGAATCTCCGCGAGGGGACTCGAAACTACAGGCGAACGCACCCACTTCACTATGCTGCGAGAAAGCTGGCTGTAGTAGCTGAACTCTTTAAGCATAGATTATTTGGATTGCTATTGGGAAAACACAATGTCGCGTAATAATGTTTCGCAGCGTTAGCCCGCAGCGTTAGCCCCATGGAGAACTCAGGTTCTTGACCTGGAAATCCAGATGTCATTCCCTACGATGCCAAGAGTCCATTTCGATGAAGTTGTTGTAGGACAACGCCTGCTCTTCGCATTGGACTGTAGACGACGGACTATAGACGAGGACTACAGGTTACGGATTGTAAGCTACGGATCGCAAACCCTGAAGTCAAACTGAAGAAATGGTGAATAAGAAAACATCGATTCATGGATCAACCAAACAACGCTGGTAAAGACTTGAAGCGTGCGAGTGTACATGCGGGGGCTTGGGTAGTTTTCGGCAGTGCACTATCGGGCCTTATCGGCATGGTTGTTTTCATGTTCGTAAGCAAATTGGTGACCCCCGAAGAAATCGGAACGGTGGCGATCA
Source organism: uncultured Pirellula sp. (assembly GCA_903820735.1). Taxonomy (GTDB): domain Bacteria; phylum Planctomycetota; class Planctomycetia; order Pirellulales; family Pirellulaceae; genus JBKCUI01. The sequence continues at coordinate 4,087 of CAIJIZ010000360.1, read as the reverse complement.
TCGATTTGGTCCTTGGGCTCGGACTCAGAGCGCTTTCGACGGGAATCACCGAGCCGCTCGTTCAGTTCTCCCGATTAGAAAGAAAACACGTCGACACTCTTTTTTGGTCCATCCAATTGTTCGGCTGGATCCTGTGTGTAACTGTTATTCAGGCAAGCCCCGCAATCGGGTCTTTCTTTCATAGCCATACTTTATCGAACATGCTTGCGATCAGTTCGATCGCGCTCTATCTGCAAACCATGGTATTGGTTCCTCAAGCGTTGCTTGCTCGCGACATGCGATTTGACTCCATCACACGCGCATCGATCCACTCCGACGGGATCGCAGGCTTGTGTGCTATTTGCGCAGCAATGGCAGGTGCTGGAATTTGGTCACTGATATTACAGCGTCTCCTACAAACATTCCTTTTTTTGTGCTTCATCGTACTTACCACCAAGTTCATCCCTCAGGTGCAATGGTCGAAGAAACACTTTAAAGAAGTGATCGGGTTTAGCAGTTCGCGACTTGCCGACAACTTCGCTCTTTACTGCGATCAAAACGCCCCTCGCTTCTTACTGGGGTACTTCGCCGGCGCAGCGAACCTCGGCTATTACGCCTTTGCGAAAAACATAACGGACAGTGTTCTTAAATCGATCTCCATGCCGATTCGCACCATCGCTCTAAGCACACTCTCGAAAGTTCAATCGGACACGCATCGGGTAAGAGCAATTTACGCCAGCGGCTTGTCGTTCACCGCTGGGATTCTTGCTCCATGCTGTGTCGGTGTCGCTTGTATCGCTCCCGAGGTCGTTGAGTTTTTCGGATCGAAATGGTCGGAGTCTGTGCTGTTGATACAGTTGCTTGCTATTGCATCCCTTCGAAGTGCCTTTCAAGTTTGGAACGCAGCGATCCTTCGGGCTTTGGGGTTTCCACGCGCATTGCTGATGCTGACAATTCTTCGCGCTGCGACATCGAGTATCCTGTGCTTGATGCTGATGCGATATGGAGCAACAGGTGTTTGCGTAGCAATTCTCATAAGCGGATTTTTGACGTCCCCTTTTGCGATGCGGTTAACACGGGTCACGTTAGGAATGCAATGGTTTGAGCAAGTGAAACCAGCTTTGATTCCCTTCTTAGGGGCTGCTGCCATGGCCTTTTGCCTGAGCCTATGCCGCTTGTGGCTACCTCAAGAACTTACGCTTTACTATCGATCTGCAATTTTTCTTCTGCTGGGTTGCGCAAGCTATATCTGTTTCATCTTCACGTTCGATCGAGCCGCGCTCGCGACATGGCTTCATTATTTCGCCATCATCAAGAACAAACGCGTCTAATCTCTGTACCAGATTTTTAACCGCGATCGAAACCGGCCGCTTTTTCTAACCACCGATGAACCGTGCGCGGTAACACCAATCCACACGACGCCGCTCCAAGTGTCACCCAATTCCGAAGATCCAGCAGGAAGCTTACGGGGGCGGCTAGAAAGCCTTGTCCTAGTATTTGCAACGATGCTAGGTATCGCATTTGCTCGTAAGCGACACGAGCAAAATATCTTGCAGCATTCGACTTTGCGACCGGGAATTGCTTCCGAACCACATCAGGTTCGATGCTTCGCAGCTTTGCAAAAACACGCTCCCACTCTTCCATCAATACACCATAGTTCGAGCTCATCTGACTGCCGTGTCGACGATAAAGCATCAAGTCGGAAGGTATCGACTCAACGCAACCGTTCTCAATGCGAGAGATCCTCAAGAACAGATCTAAGTCGTACATGCGTTGGATCTCGGAATCAATTCCACCTGCAAGCTCAATTGCTTGCCTACGCATAACTACATTCGATGTAGCACCGATCGTAAAATCGCGTAGCAGTTCCTCGAATGTGACTTTTCCAAGGTGTCGCTGAGAATGCAACCCCAGCGCTCGTCCACTGCTGTCGATTAACTTGAACCAAGAAAAAGTAGCTTGCAGATCTTTTCTGTTTTCGAGGTGCTCTAGATGCGTTTGAAGAAACTCGCTGAGCCAAATGTCGTCTTGGTCCAGAAACGCGACGAATTCGCCTGCGGACTCGTTGTATCCACGAAGAATGGCTGAAGCAGCCCCAGAGTTGGTTTGCTCAAAATAACGGATGCGAGGATCTTGATAGCTTTGAATAAGAGCCTTAGAGCTATCGGTCGAGCCATCATTAATAATCAGCAGCTCCCAGTTGCTCATGCTCTGCGCAAGAACGGAATCAATGGTTTCCGACAAGTACTTTGCGCCGTTGTAGACAGCCAACAGAATACTCACCCGTGGAGTATCGGCGCTCTCTCCTGAAACTTGGCTCTCATCCATAAATACTTGCACTGATTTCTATCGCCTATCAGTCGTGCACTTCGATCGTACTGCTGAAAATCCCGCACGAGATAGCCTTAGAACTCACCAGCAATTTCACCGTTGTCGCGGGTGACAATCGCTCCAAGGATAGCCGCCTCGGTCGCTTGAGAAAATGAGCGTGTTGAACCATCGAGTAGACTGATCTGCATCGCCCCAGTATGAAACGAATAATACTCACTGTGATTCGTACAGTTGATGGAGCATTTACCGAAAATACGAGAAGCGTAAGGTGCATTTCGGTCGGTGTCGTTGAGCTGCCGACCATCCGAGGAAGAGCCTTCTAAGCTCGTGCCAATTGCCCTCGGGTCCGCCCAGCCCCAGCCATCCTTCGTTGCATTGGGATCTTTTTGTGTGTTGACGTAGTACAAGGAAGGGCGTCCAGCGGTTTCTGCGAACAGCATAGTATTCGAAGCTCCATCCCTAACCGCCGCCATCCTTACAGCTCGGTCGCGATCTATCACCCCTGGTATTCCTCGCAAAATGCCGACGGGTAAAGGAAGACTGTTGGCTTCGAAGAAACACCTCATGACTTCATGGGTTACAACATAGTCAGATTGCCCTAACCCCTCGGGCGGAATCACAACGTATCGGGACTGGTCCGAGGCTGTTGGAATAGTTCGATTACCAGGCGTAGTTGGACAAATCCAAGTACTAATGCTCGAACGTGTAGCTTGGAAATTCCGAGAATCCCACCATGGCGTATTGAATTGATACGCATTGTAGACGACCGACTGCTCTATCATCGGTAGGAGATAAGCAGCGAAACCGTGCTGCGATAGTCCCGTTGTAATCCGACTTGGAGGAAGCGTTTTGAAAGCTGATTCGTAATTTTGAAAGGCTAGACTGAGCTGCCGAAGGTTATTCGAGCACTGCATTCGTCTGGCGGCTTCTCGCGCTGCTTGTACCGCAGGTAGTAGCAATCCCACGAGTACCCCAATGATACTGATCACCACCAGTAATTCGACAATTGTAAACGCAGATCGCCGGGCGCAAGTGACCATAACAAAAAGTCCGCATCTGCAAAATTGCGAATCCGTAAGGAATACTGAAAGAAATTTGCTCGAGCGGCGACTTTACCCACAGCACGGTCGAGTATAAGTTGAGGTGACTGACTGTCAAGTCAGATCAAAAACCGTGATCTGCATTCGGCCTGCAGAACCAGCCCGGTTGTTAAGACTCGCATTCAAAGCGATTCTCTTCGCCCCATTTTCGCCATGACTCGAGAATTTGCGGGGGGGCACTGGGGAATAGCGTATCGGGTGGTAAGCGGCACGGCTCGTCCGGTGCGTTGTCTTGCCACGTCAGTACACTTCCACAGGCGATTGGCGATCAAGCGAAGAGAGCGTGTGCTTGCCAGTGGATATGCAGTATTTAGCAGCAGTAGCCGTTTTGACGACGAAGAACCAAGTTCCAAATAAGCCTCGAAAGCATTTATGCTGCTTCCTCGTTGACACGTCGGGTTACCATTGAGTGGCCTGCGGCCACTTAAGATCATGGTATCGCGAAGCGTTAGCGAAGAAGATCCGGATGGTTGGCCGTGCGGATGGGCGATAGGGCGTGTACTGCAGCTCCCTCGTTGACACGTCGGGTTACCATTGAATGGCCTACGGCCACTTAAGATCATGGTAACGCGAAGCGTTGGCGAAGAAGATCCGGATGGTTGGCCGTGCGGATGTGCGATAGGGCGTGTACTGTAGCTCCCTCGTTGACACGTCGGGTTACCATTGAATGGCCTACG
>CAIJIZ010000359.1 GCA_903820735.1 uncultured Pirellula sp. | reverse complement strand
CTGCGCGATGCGTGACCCTCGTCGGCTTAATACCCGCATGCCGGTTCTTGCTCTCGCGCCGCCGACGTGCTCCCTAAAACCAAAGCCCATCAAGAATTTCTTTAGGTATAATACCAAGCCGTGAATGAACCGACGGCTACCCATCGCAGGGCACCGAAACACCGTTCCACTAGCTTGAAAATCCTCCCCCATGTCGATTCTACCGAACCGTGATCTGCTCGATTCCCTCCCTACTCGCTCGAAGCTGCTCACCCCGCAGCCACGAAGATCACTACCGGCAAGATCATTGGTACTGGGTTCATTTGGACTGGGCTCAATAGGGCTGGGATTATTTGGGCTAGGTGTATTAGGGCTGGAGTCGCCGATGCTAGAGATGCACGGCACAACCGTCCAAGCCCAACAACCACCCGCCTCGGCAACGATCGCAAATCGCAATACCGCCGAATCGGGACTCGATGGAAAACAACACAGTTGGGCTTGGAGCGACGAAGAAGTCCGTGAAGCGGGAGTTGGGTTCTGGCCGCAATACCGAGGGCCCATGGGAGACGGACAAGCAGCACAGGGATGCGACCCTCCGATCCAATGGAGCGAAGAGAAGAACGTTCAATGGCGAGTAAGCATCCTCGGCAAGGCGTGGTCCTCTCCTGTCGTTTGGGGTGACCGTATTTGGCTGACAAATGCTTCGCAAGATGGTTTGACGATGTCGGTCATGGCGATCGATCGCAATACTGGAAAAGTTCTCATCGACCGCCCAGTATTCACCAATACAGCCACTCAAAAAGACTACCACGAATTCAATTCGTATGGTTCACCCACCCCGGTATGCGATGCAGAACATGTCTACGTGACCTTCGGAGCCTACGGTACCGCAGCGCTGAATCCAAAAGATGGCAGCACCCTATGGGAACGTCGCGACTTACCTTGCAACCATTATCGTGGTGCCGGAGCAAGCCCGATTCTCTACGGCAATCTACTGATCTTTGCAATGGACGGGTTTGACTATCAGTATCTCGTAGCGCTCGACAAACGGACCGGTCAGACGGTCTGGAAGCAAGACCGCGACATCCAATACGGTACGGATGATGGCGATTGGAAGAAAGCTTACAGCACCCCTCACGTCATTGAAGTCGGTGGTAAGATCCAATTGATCAGCCCGGCAGCCAAAGCTGTAATCGCTTATGATCCGCAGACGGGTCGCGAATTGTGGAAGGTGCGGTACGAAGAGCACTCGAGCGCAATTCGCCCACTCTTCGATGGAAAACATCTGTTCATCAGTTCAGGATTTAGCAAAGCCAAACTGCTGTCGATTCGTCCAGACGGGGAAGGTGACGTCACCGATTCACATGTGGTGTGGCAAGCGACACGTGCGATTGGGTGCAAGCCATCGCCGGTATTCCTCGGCGGGCGGATCTGCTCGCTCGAAGATCGTGGAGTCCTCACAGCGATGGACTCTACCACGGGTGAGATCGTTTGGCAGAAAAGACTCGGAGGTGACTTCAGCAGTTCTCCTGTCGTTGCAGCAAACCGTTTCTACTGCTTTGACGAACAAGGTCGTTCGCATGTGGTCGATGCCGACGGAAACATCTTGGCCGAGAACTCCCTCGATTCAGGATGCTTGGCTTCTCCAGCCATCGTCGGCAACGACTTGATCGTTCGAACGCGGACGAGTTTGTACTGCATCCGCAACAAATAATCTGCGTTGGGCGATTCGCTCTTGAAGGGACTAGCCCTTCAAGAGGGTTTCCATCGAAGCGACCAAGGACTTCACCGCATCGACACTCTTTTGGAATGCGGCTTTTTCCGAATCGGTCAGCGAAAGCTCGACGATCTTCTCGACGCCGCCCGAACCTAGAACGACTGGAACGCCAACGTAGTAACCGCCGACGCCGTACTCTTTATCGCAAAGGGCAGCAACTGGGATCAATCGCTTCTTATCGCGTACCACGGCTTCGACCATTTGAGCGGTCGCAGCAGCCGGTGCATAGTAAGCCGATCCGGTCTTCAGAAGCGAAACGATCTCGGCACCGCCGTCGCGGGTACGTTGGACGATTTCAGCCATGCGTGCATCTGGGATCAACTGCGAAACAGGGATACCGCCGACGCTTGTGCAGCTAGCGATTGGAACCATCGTATCGCCGTGTCCGCCCATGAGCATCGCTGAGACGTCTTCAACGCTGACTCCGAGTTCCATGGCGATGAAAGTGCGGTAGCGAGCCGTATCGAGCACCCCTGCCTGGCCGATAACTCGGTTCGATGGGAACCCAAGAACTTGAAAAGCCCTTTGGACCATAGCGTCAAGCGGATTGCTGACGACGATAACAACTGCATTCGGGCTCGATGTCTTGACTTGCTCGGCTACGCTCGAGACGATCTTGGCATTGGTGCTGAGCAAATCATCGCGGCTCATCCCTGGCTTGCGAGCGATCCCTGCGGTGATCACGACCACGTCGCTATTGGCGGTGTCTTTGTAATCGTTCGTGCCGATGATGGTGCTATCGTAGCCCATGATCGGAGAAGCTTGCATCAAGTCGAGGGCTTTACCTCGCGGCATATTTTCGGTCTGTGGAACGTCCAGGAGGACAACATCACCGAGTTCGGCTGCCGCACACCAATGGGCACAAGTCGCTCCAACGTTTCCGGCTCCAATGATGCTGATTTTTGCGCGTCGCATGCTCAAGCTCACCTTCTGTGAAATGGGTTCTTCGGGGATGATAGATCAGGTCGTAGACGGTTTCTATCCAAGAAAATTTGAGATAGAAGTATCTCAGTCTAGTGCAGACCGTCAAGAACCTAACCCCCGAGAACCGCTTCGAGAAGCCTGCGGATCGATGGGCGGCAACCATGAAAGGGTGCATAATTAACATGATTTGGGAACAAAAAACAATTCGGCTCGGGCCTTTCAAACGAGGATTTCACTTGATCACCGAGAAAATCGAACGCGCAATCCCCGAGATCGCCGGCGTTCGGATCGGGTGGCTACAGCTATTTCTCCAACACACCTCGGCCAGCTTAACAATCAACGAAAACGCTGACCCTGATGTGCGAACCGACTTCGAAACGGCGATGAACATCGTAGTTCCTGAGAATATGCCGTTCGTTCACACCATCGAAGGCCCCGATGATATGCCGGCACACATCAAAAGCTCCATGCTCGGAGCAAGCTTACTGATCCCGATCAGCAACGGAAGCCTTGCCCTCGGAACGTGGCAAGGCATCTACTTGTGCGAACACCGCGAAGCAGCAACGCCAAGAACCATCGTCCTGACGCTTCAAGGAACCAAGTAACGTCCAAACCGTTGCACATCCAAACCCTATCACGCCGAATGCGTGATCGCACCTTAGGCTAAATCATGCAGGAAGTTTGATCCAACCGGAAAATTAACTACTCCGGCTTAGATCTTTACTCCTGCGGCTTTTCCGATTCGCCTTTCGCACGAATGGTCGGATTGCCTTCCAATGCTCGACGTGGGATCTTCTCGTCCCGCATCGCGGCTTGGTAAGCAAACGTCGCCATGATGATCGATGCCTGCTTCGTATCATCCTCAATCAAACGTTCGAACACATCCATGCTCGAATGGTGAGTGCGTGTATCGTATTCAATCGGATCTTGGATGAACTGAAAGCCTGGCAAGCCGACTCCGGTGAACGACTGGTGGTCGGTTCCGCCTGTATTCGCAGCCGTGACCGTAGATGCCCCATACTCGGCGAATGGAGCTAACCAACTGCGAAAGATCCCGCGTGCTGCTTCGTTCCCTTGAAGATAAATCCCTCGGATCTTGCCAGCCCCATTATCGAGATTGAAATAGGTCGAGAACTTCTCGTGCTCCGGAGTGACCTCAAGTACCGAACTCGCTCGTCGCTCTTCTCCATCTGCCCCACGTTCGCGAGGAGTGGTCTGCAAGGAACCGAAGTGTTCGGTGACATAAGCTCGTGAACCGAGCAACCCCTGCTCTTCGCCCGTCCAAAGCGCTACACGGATCGTTCGACGCGGTGTCACGCCAATCGCTTTTAGAATCCGCATCGCTTCCATCACCACGCCGCATCCTATCGCATTATCGGTCGCTCCCGTTCCCGAATGCCACGAATCAAAGTGGGCGCCGATCATCACAATCTCGTCCTTCAAATCACTGCCGGGAATCTCGGCGATAATGTTAAAACTATTGACATCCCCATCGTGATAAGTCGATTCAATGTCGATCTCTAATTGCGGTTTTACTCCCTTTTGAATCATCCGAACAAGCCGGTTGTAGTGCTCGGCTGCCACCACCATTTGAGGAAGAATCGCTGGGGATTCGACAGTCCAAGGTCTTGGACCACGCGACATCGGTCCACCTTCGCCAGGACTGCGCAAGTCCCGACCCGCGTCAGCTCTTCGCGGCATGGTCGCAGAAGCTACAAACACGGTACCACCATCCCCGCGACCTGCTTCAAGAACCACTGCCGCTCCTTCGTCGTAAGCCAACTGCCACTTATCGGTAGTCAGATTGCTTGCCCCGCCACGATTCTCGGTTCCGCGAGCCGGAGGTTGGCCTCCTGCATTCGGAGCGCTGGCATTCGGAGCGCTCGTGTTAGGAGCGCTGGCAGTTGGGGTGCTGGTATTTGGGGAATTCGCGGGAGGTTGGTTCGGTTCGGCTCCGGGTGGACGACGACGACGCGTGCCACCAACATCCGCATTGGCTAAAGTCAATAACTCTGCATCGGTCTGCCTTGCGCCCGGTGCCTCAAACCAAGGCTTGATCTCCCGAGGTGGGCTGATCAAGACGATTGCGCGGCCAAGCTTACCTCGGTACTTTTCAAGTTCCTCTGGAGTATTTGCATCGAGATAGATCGGTTCGCCTTTGACCGTCGTCGGTGTGCTAGGGGTCCATGCTTTTGGATAAGCAATCAACGAAAAGAAGTTCGGGGCGGTGACGTTTGCTCGATAGTTTTGCAACGACCATCCGCGACCGAAGGGCCCCCAAGGTTCGAGGTGTGCGTTGGAAAGTCCCCATTCTTCCATCCGCTTCTGAGCCCACTCGCCAGCGATCCTTGTTTCAGGTGCTCCGGTCAATCGAGG
>CAIJIZ010000358.1 GCA_903820735.1 uncultured Pirellula sp. | reverse complement strand
CGGCAAGGTAACGATTGTCGTCAACCCTGAGGATGCGACGAAGACCGTGACGGTAGATCGCAGCGATATCGAACAAGAAAAGACTTCTGCGATTTCGTTGATGCCAGCGGAGTTACTGGACAAATTGAACGAAGACGAAGTGCTTGACCTGCTAGCTTTTGTGTTGTCGCGTGGGGACTCCAAAGCTCCCATGTTTCAATCGAAGTAGTTTTCCTGAGATCAATTCGATGGATTGATGTCGAGGGATTTGTTTTAAGGTCGTTGTTCCCGAGAAAGCTGCAGAGGAATCCTAGTGCAAGAGAGTACGGCGAGAGAGTCAGCGCAAGCTGGCAAGCAATCGATGTTTCGAGTGTTGCTCAACAAAGAGCAGTTGGTTTTTTCTTCAGCGCACTTTATCACGTTTGCGGGAGACATCTGCGAGTGCTTGCATGGTCACAATTACGGGTTGCGAGCGGAGGTTTGTGGTTCGCTCGATGAGAACCGCTATGTGATCGACTTCATCGCCTTCCGCGATGCATTAGCCGAGATCGTTCGTCAATTGGATCACCACATGCTCATTGCGTTGAATCATCCGTTGATCACGGTGGAGGTTCAGGAGAGCGAAGTGGTGGTACGGTTTAAGCAGAAGCGTTGGGTTTTTCCGAAGGAAGACTGCATGTTGCTGCCGATCGTCAATACAACGGCCGAAGAGATCGCTGGTTGGATTGCGGAGCGGATACGAACCAAGTTGTATCCGACGATTGGAGACCGGTTAGACTGGATAGAGATTGGAGTCGACGAGAATAATGGGCAGTGGGGATACTGCCGACTTCCTTGGGCGGCCGACTGAGCGCTGGGACGCGAGAAATCTGAGGCATCGCGATGGTAGCAGTAGAGCAGTACCTCAAACCAGAACTTGCTTCGCAGATCAAGCGATTGGATTTGCGAGCGCAGATGGTTGTCAAAGGCTTTTTGCAGGGCATGCATGCGAGCCCATTTCATGGGTTTTCTGTAGAGTTCAGTGAGCACCGGCGATATTCGCACGGGGACGACCCGAAGGATATCGACTGGTTGGCTTTTGCGAAGACCGATCGTTATTACGTCAAGAAGTTCGAAGCTGAGACCAATTTAACCGGCTATATCTTGATGGATACGAGCCGGTCGATGAATTACACGTATCGACAGCAGCTGACCAAGTTCGATTACTGCATTTGTTTGGCAGCGGCGTTGTCGTATTTGATGTTGATGCAGCAAGACCCGGTGGGATTGGTGACCTTCGATGAGAAGCTCAAGGCCAGTATTTTCCCTCGGTCGCGTCGTAGTCAGTTTGCGGCGATTCTCAGCCAGTTAACGAAGCTAAAGCCTGGTGGGAAGACCAGCCTACGAGGTCCGATCGAGCAGTTTATGGCGATGCTCAAGCATCGATCGTTGATTATGGTGATGAGCGATTTGCTTTCCGACACCGAATCGTCCGCGGATATTTTGAGGATGCTCAAGCATGCCGGGCACGACGTCATCGTATTTCATGTGCTTGATGAAGCCGAGGTTACGTTTCCGTTTCAGGGGTTGGTTGAGTTGAGGAATCCCGAGAATGACGAGATGGTATCGGTCAATGCAGACGATATCGGGGAAGAATATCGGGCGAACGTTCAAGCTTTTCGATCCGAACTTAAAGCGGCTTTGCTACAATCCAAGATCGATTACGTACCGCTCGACACCAGTGTTCCCTATGACAAGGCGTTGATGGAGTATTTGATCAGTCGCAAAAACCGGTTTTAGCTTGAAGTGCTGCTTTAAAACGGATCAACTTGTAACGGACAACGGTGGAATCCGATGACCTTTCTCCATGTGTCGCTTTTGCTAGGAAGCATTGCGTCTTTCGCACCAATCCTCTTTCATCTGCTTGGCAAGCGTCAACCTAAGACGCTTGAGTTTCCCGCGATTCGGTTTGTGCGCAAGACAGCGGTCGAGGCGCAGCGGGGCTGGAGCGTAAAGCGTTGGTTGTTGTTGCTTCTGCGGGTATTGATGGTATTGGTTTTGGTAATGGCACTTGCATCTCCGCGAGTGGCAACAGGTTTGTTCGCCAATGCTGCGGTGGGTGGATTGCTGGCCGTATTAGCAGTGTTAGCGAGTGCAGCGGCGTTGGTGTTGTGGGGGAAGCGGCGTGGGATGTTGGCTATTTCGATTCCCTTGACGCTGGCGGTTGGGTTATGGGGAGCGGCGAGCTACTTTGGGTGGGCGGTGCTAAAGCGTTCGGATGAGAGTCCGTTGTCGAATGCTGACGGGCCGGTGGCCGCCGCGTTGATCATCGATACCTCGCCTACGATGGGTTACAAATACCACAATCACACGCGGCTCGAGGACGCCAAGGAGATGGCGCGTTGGTTGATGGATCGATTTCCGATGGGGAGTCAGGTAGCGATCATTGGTAATGACGGGGCGATTCGCATGAATCAAGACCGTTTATCGGCCGAACGCCAGCTTGATCGCGTCACGACGGAGGGGCGGGCAAGCGATCTTTCCGAACGCATCCAGTCGGCGATAGCAGTGGTACGAAAAAGCGAACTCGAACGGCGAGAAGTTTACGTTTTGTCCGATATGCGAGAGAGAGCTTGGAAGAACATCGGCACAGCAGGCCTTGCTACCGCCATTTCGGGTGAGACTCAGGTAGCCCAATCTCCGGCGGGAGATCCGTCAAAATGGGAGCTTGGGGCGACGGAGCGGCAACCTAAGGTGTTGCTGCAGATAATCGACTTGGGGGTTCCCGAAGGAGACTTGAGGAACTGGGGGCTTGATGCAGTAAAGCTATCTTCAGAGAGCGTAGTTCCAGGTGGTGGCGTTTCGCTCGATGTCACCTTGGGTGCTTTGGAGGGAGAGGCCAAAGAACAAGTGATGGTCGAGTTGCTCGCGGAGCCGGTCGAGCGTCGCCCTGTTATTTCGCGCGACGGCCAATGGGTCGTGCCCGAAGCGAAGTTGCTTGATCGACAGGTCGTTCAGCCTGGCAGTACGGGTGGAACCAATTTGCGATTGCAATGGAAAGACTTGGTAGAAGGGACCAATCACGCGACCGTGCGTTTATCGCGACCAGATCCACTTGAGAGCGACAACGTCATGTTCGTGACGGTGGAATCGAAGGAACAGGGACGATCATTGGTAGTGAGCGACAATTCCGTCGACGGTCAGATTGTGGCTTTGATGCTCAACCCATTATCGGATTCCCCGCAGGCCCAGTCCTCGCAAACGCAGTCCCCGCAGGCGCTCGGCCAGCAAGCTACAGGCCAGCAGCAAGGTGGTGGCCAGCAGGGGGGTGGGAAGAGTGGAGCGGAGGAGAAGGGAAGCGGGAGCAGAGCGACGGGAGTCGATGTCGAGCCTCGCAATCGGATCGGACAGTTGGAGTTATCCAAGTATTCCACGGTGGTGTTGTACAATCCGACGGAGTTAAGTGGAGATGAGGCCGACAAGTTGCTCAGTTGGGTGGAGGCTGGCGG
>CAIJIZ010000357.1 GCA_903820735.1 uncultured Pirellula sp. | reverse complement strand
CGCGATAAAATCCCAGTCAATATGCGAAACAGAATTGCAACGCGAGTTCCCACTGAACGTGGTTTGCTCTTGGCTGGGCAACTCGCCACGGATCGCTCAGCAGAGCTACCTGCTGGTCACCGAAGATGATTTTGCCAAGGCGGCCGGTGTGGTGAAGGTGATGGTTTGATTGAGTCGGTGGTGTGGGGAGGGTGCCCGGCAACGGGCAGGCTTACCCGATTTATGCCCTTAGCTGGCCGTAATGCGTCCGTCATCGCTGTCACCACCACGTGAGTCGTAGTCAGGCCAAGCGTACTGGCACTCGTGTTCATCGACGCGAAGACACGCGGTGATGGCTAGGGGCATCGACGAAAACAGCGATCGCGATTGGATGTTCTTTAATGACTCGCGACATACACTGCCAAAGAGTTCGGCGAGTTGTGTAGTGAGGCGTTCCTCTGCATCTTCGTCGTCATCCTTGTATGGGCCGACCTTGACGGTCTTACCATCCACTGTCGTGAAGGTAACATTTGATTCGTTTTCAAAGATTTCCTCATAGGCTTCCATCCATTGGCCAACATCACAATCGAGTGTGTTTTCCTCGATGGTTGATTGCCACTCTCCATCGTAAACAGGGTCGGCATCTGGACGAGTATCGAAGACCAAAGCAACCCATGCGGCTTGGTCAAATTGAAACCCCAGTACAATCTGATGGATAGTGTCGCCCGTTTCGCCGGGGCTGACGTTGGTAGCAAGATTGAAATCGCGAACACGAAGTTCAATCTGCTTGACGATTGGTGTGATGAATTGTCGAAGGTCGAGCTTCATGTTTATTCACAGGGCATAACGCCCAACGATCACCCAGCCGCCGCAGTAGACGCACCATCAGTAAAACCGACGTTCGGGGGCTTGGGTGCATCGTTTTGTTCGGCATTTTTCCGGCGATCAACGACTCGTCTGCCGTCCTTGCCTTGCCTCGCCTGTAGGTCTGCCACGATCTTTGTGAGATCGTACCCAAACGAGGCGGCGTAACAATCCCGTTGCAATCTTGTTTCAGCAACAATTGGGTCGTCAAACATTAAGCAACTCCTGCGGCGTACAAATGACTGGGGAAGCAAAGCCGTAATCCGAAAGTATCGGCAATCCATCGAGAAACAGTAGACGTTCGCGAGCAGCAACGACGTCGCCAGCAGCACATTCATCGACCGTCGCTTGAGACGCAAAAAGCTCAAACTTGGACCGATGGTCAGTCCACCATTCGAACGTCAAAAGTTGGTTCGCCGCAACTACTAAATCGGAACTACGTCTAGATGCCAAATATCCAATTACAGATGTCTCAAGGTAGACTGTTTGCATTTTTACTACCTTTCAATGTCCGAACGACCATCGTCACCGAGTCGCGGCTAGGAAATGATCCATTGGAGTAAACGCCGAATCCGCGACTCCGGTGCACGATATTGTTCGTCTATGAGCCGCCCTCTATTCCGGAGTGGACCGCGTAACAGAACTCTGCCAGATTCTAGCATGCCTTTGCCACCAGGAAACGCTCCGGGATCGAGTTCGTCGGTTTCGATATGGCGGAATGAGCGGCGGGAATCCGTTGAGTAGTCCCACAAATCTGTTGGTATTGCTGTCTACCCCAGTTGCACCACATCCCATGTAAACCAGAACATGTCAGCTTCGATTGGGTCTTCAATAATAGCAACCGGACGTCCGTCCAATTGAACGTACCAACGATCGAACTCGCTTATCGACATTTCGACTCGCGATCTGGATAGCCAAGAAATACTCATTGCTCTTGTCTTGGGTCCTGGACTCGACGAACGTATCCGAAAGGAAAACGAGCGATCGCAACTTGGATGCATTGGATTGTTCGTCGGTGTGTGATTTCCGAAACGATGACCATCAGTGAACCGGTGCACGCGAGTATAACGAAAGCACTGCGACGAATAAAATCACACCGGCGCGTACCGAATCGCATTGGTGAGCGCTCCTTCCTAGTCAACGTTGGCTATCAGCGGTGTATATCCAGCCAGCGTTATTATCCGCTCCGAATAGGTTGACATCCGTCGTATCGTCAAGCATTGACAGAAACGACAGATGACTGTCAACGTGTACGAAGTCGTCCGTCTGTGCAACCGTGGCTAGGGATAAGAACGCGAAGGTCAGGCAGAGTGCAATTTTCATCTTGGATTCTCGCTCGACGAACGGCAATGTTGACCGAGCGTTGGCATGAAAGGTATCTCAAACTCAAAGCGATCGATCCGCAGCTTCGCGTCCATCGGTTTGGTACGTGCCAATTGTATCGTCATCTAATACCCTACGTCCACAGTTCGGACATATTCGAATGCCCGTGGAGTGATCATGACTAGCGATTTGCTACTTGTATTCGCGAATATTCAATTTTCATCCCACGTCACGAGAATCGAAGGCTGCGGAGTTGGTCTGGAGATAAGTGACAAGGCACAAATCGAACCAACGAAGGGCGCGAAAATTTCTCGAGGTACGTAACATATAGTGTGCGGAATTTACCGTATTCCGCCGCAGGGCACAGTGCGTTCGGTGCCCCAAAATACCAGCCCCATTTGACGTTGCTTGACCCCGGAAATGAATTACCTTCCGACCTTACTCAATTGGACAAAGGACTTCCGTACAAACTTTTCCGATCTCGTTTTCAACCGTTTTGGGAGAGCACGGAGAGTAGCAAAATGGCAGAGTGCCGAAGATTTGTTTGTTCAGGTTGCGGACGCAAGATCGATGCGTGGTCCGATGGTAATCCTTTCTACATCGACGAAACGGGGAAGAAGCAGTACGCCTACCACCCCGACCTTCAAGCTGATTG
>CAIJIZ010000356.1 GCA_903820735.1 uncultured Pirellula sp. | reverse complement strand
GAGGTCGCGTTGAAAGACTTGCCGATGCCTGATAATCACCCCGTCGACCATATAGATCACATCCTCTGCGATACTTACTGCCAAGTCGCCGATCTGCTCGAGATGCCTCGAAGCAGAAAATGCGTGCAAGGCCGTTTCGACCGCCGATGGATCTCGCTTGATCGCATTCGCCAGAACCCCAATCACCTGAACATTCATCGCGTCCAACGGGTCATCCATCAAGATGACGCTTCGGGCCATGTTTGCGTCGTTATGAACAAACGCATCCAAACTCGAACGCACCATCTTCGTGACCATTCCCGCCATCTCGTTGATACCATCAGGGATCGGAAATTCCGGATGGGGACACAGGCTATCGGCCCGCTGCGCTATGTTGCAGGCCAAGTCTGCCATCCGCTCGATGTCATTGTTGACTTTCATCATGGTCGTCACGCGGCGCAAGTCCGCGGCGACCGGTTGGTGCAATGCCAACATCTTCAGACAGTCTTCCTCGATCCGAACTTCAGCCCGATCAACATCCGAATCGCGCCGGATGACTTCGCTCGCTAAAATCCCTTGACGCTGCATCAAAGACTTCACTGCCAAGGCAATCATGTCTTCGACCATGCCAGAGAGCTTCAGCAACGATACGCGGGCTTCGTCCAAATCGTGGTTTAAATGCAATGACATCGTCCTCTTCCAATGCTCCGAATGTTAACATTTAGGTGTGAAGAACATGTTAACATAGCATGAAGAAGGCGAGGAGTGCGGTTCTTCTCGAACGAAAACTTCCTACACACCCGCCAAGATCTCGCGAACCACTCGCTGCGATTCCACCCCCGTAAGCCGCTGATCAAGCCCTTGAAAGGCAAAGGCAAACCGCTCGTGGTCGATCCCCATGCAATGCAAAATCGTTGCGTTTATGTCGTTGATGTGGACCGGATTCTCCGCCACGTTGTAGCTGAAGTCGTCCGTTACCCCGTATTCCATTCCGCCCCGAATTCCCCCACCAGCCATCCACATCGTGAAACACTTGGGATGATGGTCCCGGCCATAATTCTCACGCGTCAATCCACCCTGGCAATATACCGTCCTACCAAACTCCCCTCCCCACACGACCAAAGTTGAATCAAGCAACCCTCGCTGCTTTAAGTCCTTGATCAAAGCCCCGGCCGCTTGATCTACATCCCGACACTGAGCCGGTAAATCCCCAGCGATGTTGCCGTGTTGATCCCACCCACGATGCAGCACTTGAACCACTCGCACTCCTCGTTCCACCATCCGCCTTGCCAATAAAGCACTGGCCGCGAACGTACCGGGCTTGTTCACATCCGGCCCATACATGTCGAGCACTTGCTGCGTCTCGTCGCCAATCTGCACTAAGTCTGGCACGCTGCTCTGCATCCGATAAGCCATCTCGTACTGCGCGATGCGAGTTTGTATCTCTGGATCACCAACCACTTCATACCGATGCCGATTGAGATTTCCCAAAGCATCAAGCATCGCGCGACGATCCTGAGAGACCACCCCCTCGGGATTCTTCAAATACAACACCGGATCCGCACCCGAACGCAACGCCACACCGGTATACCTCGTCGGCAAAAATCCACTCGACCACATCCGAGTAAACAAAGCTTGCGCAGGAGCCGTCGCCGACCAAGTTGGCGTTAACACCACAAACGCGGGCAAATCATCGCTCTGACTACCCAATCCATAAGCTAACCAAGACCCCAAACTCGCT
>CAIJIZ010000355.1 GCA_903820735.1 uncultured Pirellula sp. | reverse complement strand
CCACCCACGATCGATCGTTGGCCTGATCGCTCCAACCAGAAATGGGACTTTGTTGCACCTAACCCCAATAGCGCTCCACTTCTGATTCGCTCCCCTGAGGGTACAACTCTCCGGTTTGACGGCCAGGACGACGCTCTGCGTATGGAATGCCCTATGAAAACCCTAAACGCAGGCAGTATCTGGATCGTCGTTGCACCTCATCATAATCCGGGGGACTTTCGAGGATTCCTCGCGACAAACGCTCCGAACCAACGTGATTACATGTCGGGACTAAATGTTGACCTCGGACCAGGTCCGTCTCTACGTTGGGAAATGATCAACATCGAAGGGAAAGGATTTTCCGGATCGCGAAATATGTCGTCGAACTCCGTCTCCTTCGGTAGCCTAGCAATCCTTTCGATCCAACTCGATCCAACAGCACGCGCGATCCATCTGCAAGTCGACGGCAAAGATGCCGGGAGCAGACCTTGGGATTCCAAAGAAATTTCCATTGATCAATGGACTCTAGGTGCACGCTTCTACACAAACGGCCCGACCGAACAGCAAGTTCGCGGTAACCTCGCTTGCGACATCGCGGAACTGATCGTCTTCGACGGAGTCTTATCGAACGAAGATCAAACCAACCTTCACGATCAACTGCAAAAGAAGTATGCCAAGCTCAAAGAAACCTTACCTCGCAGCTTGAAAGGTTCATTAGCTTCCGAACCACTGATCAAGCACGAGAATGCGCCAGCGGTTCAAATGCTCTTCGATGGTTTTGAAGTTCATCGATTACCGATCGAGATCACCAATGTCAACAATGTTGCTTACCGCACCGACGGCAAGCTTGTTACTCTTGGCTACAACGGTGATATCCATTTGCTTAGCGATACCGATGGTGATCAACTAGAAGACCACGCACAGGTTTTTTACAAAAATAATGGAGCCCTTCGAGGTCCGATCGGTATGCAATTCCTTAAACACGACGATCCTCGTGGCTGGGGTGTTTTCGTTGCCAGCAAAGGAAAGGTTTCATTATTGCTTGATCGAAACCGCGATGACCAATGCGATGAAGAAATCATCGTTGCCCAAGGCTGGGACGAGATCGTGCAAAACGTCGATGCAGTGGGATTAGCGACAGACGCAACCGGTGCACTCTACTTCGGCCTCGGCACCGCTAACTATGCGAATGCTTACCTGGTTGATGACCAAGGGAACAGCAAATACGACATCAACATCGATCGCGGCACGATTCAAAAGATCTCACCGGACTTTTCGAAACGCGAAACCATCTGCACCGGTGTGCGGTTTCCTATCGGTATCGCTTTTCATCCCAATGGAGATCTGTTCTGTACCGACCAAGAAGGAGCGACTTGGCTACCCAACGGCAATCCATTCGACGAACTTCTGCATATCGAACCGAACCAACATTACGGCTTCCCCCCGCGCCATCCAACTTACAATCCTACTGTCCTCGACCAACCCTCTGTCTTTGACTACGGTCCTCAACACCAGTCGACCTGCGGATTGTTCTTCAATCCATCGGCTGACTCCTCCACTCAATTCGGTCCCCCAACTTGGGCCGATAACGCAATTGTCTGCGGCGAATCGCGTGGCAAACTTTGGCGTACGCAATTGGTGAAGACACCTCACGGCTATACCGCTCAAACGCAGCTTATTGCTGCCTTGCAGGAACTCACCATCGACGCATGCGTCAGTCCCCAAGCAGACTTAGTTGTCGCTTGCCACAGCGGACCTCCCGACTGGGGGACCGGTCCTGCTGGCACAGGAAGCTTATATAAAATTCGCGCTGCGAAACATCCAGTACCGCGTCCCGTTCTCTCTTGGCGCACCTCACCTAATGCAATCAACATCGCCTTCGACAACCCCATCGATCCAACTCGCTGGTCGGAATTGTCCAAACAGATCCTCGTCGATGCCGGCCCATTCGTCCGAGCCGCTGACCGTTATGAAAACCTAATTCCACCCTACGCAGTCGTCCAAGGACAGATGATCGCTCCTCGACAACAATTACCGATCACTTCCGTAGGCCTAACTCCTGACCTTCGCACCCTCTCGATCAACTTCAAACATTCAGACTCAACAAGTTTTGTTGCCGTTACACTCCCTTCGAATCACTCATCGGAATCGCGAACCATCGGCTCGGATCACACTTTGATTCCGCAGCGTTCTGAAATACAAGTCGACGCTTCTACAAACGGCGTTTTGGTTCACTGGGATGCAGAGCAGGAGGATTGGATCGGCTGGATCCCTCACCTCGACTTAAGTGTCTCGCGTGCATTGACTCAAGGAAGCGCCGAGCACGACCGATTATGGGAATCGCTCAAAGGTGCCGGCAAACTATCTCTGGCCACCAATCTCGACCTTAGAGATATCTATCGTCCCAAGCTACAACCAGGAACCAAGCTCGACTACACATGGCCAGAGGAAAGAACCAGACTTCAACTTCGCGCCGACGGCGCAGAGGTCACTGAGACCTTGAGTCTAAACTCTATTGATGATCAACGTGCTGCTGCTTCCACACAGCAAGCGAATCCAGTGCGTTGGACTAAGGTGCAAGACCATATTGCTTTTGACTCCATAGCAGGAACGGGCCCACTGGTCGCAATGAAATGGACCCTCACCAAAAAGTCTGGTGAGCTTAGATCTTCAGTTGCTCTTGCCACGGATGAAGCCCCCCAATGGCGAGCACTGCCGCTCGTGCGTTTCATACAACCTTGGGTCAACCTCCAAGCTCAAACAGATGACCTCGAATCCTTTACGGCAAAGCCCTCCGAGTTAGAAGGTGGGAATTGGGGCTTGGGACGCAAGCTTTTCTTCAGCCAATCTGTGGGATGTTCGAAATGCCACACGGAACCCGGATCAGGTGCTGAACCGATCATCGGCCCAGACCTGTCGAACTTACCGTTCAGGGATTACGCAAGTAATCTCAGGGATATCCAGCACCCGAGCCATGCGATTAACCCCGAGTTCATCGGACACCAAGTGCGATTAAACGATGGAACAGTTTTGACCGGGGTACTACGCGATCGTGGATTGAAATACTTGCTCGGTGACTCCGAAGGCAAACAAATCGAAATCCCCAAAGCCAACATCGAAGAGATGAAGCCATCGAAGTTGTCCATTATGCCGACTGGTTTAATCGACAAGCTCACGAGCGAACAAGTCCGCGACTTGATGACTTATTTGATGAGCCCCGCTCCGTCGATGCCAATTTCCGGTCCACTCGCAGCTCCGGCGATGCGCACCGCAGCACAAGTTGCGAAGGTACTCGAAGGATCGGTAGCTTTACCATCTGAGCTCAAGGAATTGAACATCGTACTTGTTGCAGGCCCAAAGGATCACGGGCCAAGCGAACATGACTATCCCGCATGGCTGCTGCAATGGGGGCAGTTGCTTACCGCCGCAGAGAATGTCAACGTCGAAGCCGCTTGGGAGTTCCCTAACGCTACGCAAATGGAAAAAGCCGACGTGCTGGTATTCTTTCAGAAAGGAAGTTGGGATCCGAAGCGTCAGGAATCGATGGATGCGTATTTCGCACGAGGTGGCGGAGCAATTTACTTGCACTGGGCAGTTAACGGGAACGACCAAGTTGGAGAATTTTCGAAACGCATTGGACTTGCGTCTTGGGGTGGCAAGATCAAATATCGGCACGGGCCGTTGCAGTTAAGCAACTGCGACCCAAGTCATCCAATTATGCGCAATGTCCCTGAGCTTGATCTTCTCGATGAGAGCTACTGGTTACTCACAGGGGACGTTTCTGGGATCGGATTGCTAGCAACGAGCCTGGAGGATGGAGAAGCGACACCGCAGCTATGGACGTACGAGAAGGACAAAGGGAGGGTATTCGTTAGCATCCCAGGTCACTACAGCTGGACGTTTGACGACCCAATTTTCCGTATCGTATTGCTTCGATCTTTTGCATGGGTCGCCAATGAACCGATAGACCGATTCAATGCACTTGTACCCTTAGGTGCAAGAATCAAGTAGGTGCAAGAATCAAGAAGTAACTCGCAGATTGTCCGCGAGTTAGTCCAATCGTCGAACGATCATCGAAGTCCTTTCCCGCCACCGCTTCAGCGGCGGACTTATTGGGTTCACAAAAATGCTCTGAAACCTCCGCTTGGAAAACCCCGTGTAGAAACCCCGTGTAGAAACCATTGCGGT
>CAIJIZ010000354.1 GCA_903820735.1 uncultured Pirellula sp. | reverse complement strand
TCTGAATGAGGATGGCGTCACTTATGTGATACAAGAAGGTGACGAATTCAAGGTGTTGCACACAAACACTCTCGAAGAAGACGACATGGGGATGGCAACCCCCGCATTGATTTCGGGCAAGCAATTGCTGCGTACGGCGAAACGGTTGTATTGCATCGGAAAACCGTAGTTCAAGAAAATAGCCGAAGATAACCGAGACGTCATTTTGTATTGTTTTTGTATTGCAGCCAGTAGCAATTAGACTGAGTGCATGTCTTAGCAGGCTGTTGAAACAGGACTGGATTTGCATCGGAGCATCGCACGTTGCTCGGATATGCATCCGTGCAGCGAAAGCAACCCGCAATTGACTTGGTGCAGCCTAAGCTGCCCTGAATTGTAGCGGAGCAGCGCAAGCTGCCCGGTGACTGCCCCGAATTGTAGCGGAGCAGCGCAAGCTGCCCGGTGACCCCTCAACGCGGCTAATCCAAACTAAACGATACGGCTCGTGCCATATCAAATACGTTTTTCAACAGGCTGTTAGTATTGTTCAACGAGAGCCGCAGCGTGCGGCGTACAAGTTGGTTTGACTCGGTAGTTGCTATGAAACGAAGATACGCTGCTAGCGGTGTTACGCTCGTGGAATTGATGGTAGTGGTAGCGATCCTCGGGATTCTTGTCGGGTTACTCATGCCCGCCGTCCAAGGAGCTCGTGAGTCCGCAAGGCGACTTGCTTGCCAAAGCAACTTAAGGCAGCTAGGTTTGGCGGTGAGCAATTTCGAATCGGCCCATAAGGTTTTTCCCGCTTCGGGTTGGACGGTGGTAGGTCCTGGAAATCCGTATGGTACCTACATGAGTTGGCGGACAGTGATTTTGCCACAGATCGAACAAAGCAACGTTCGGGTCCTTTATGACATCAAGCAGCACTGGTGGCAGGGAAGTAACCTAGCTGTTGCCAGTATTCCAATTGGGCTATACGTCTGTCCTAGCACGCCGATGCAGGCACCGGTTCTCGATGCGATTGCCAAGCCACCGCGGCCGGCGTTGGGTTTCAATCCACCTTTGGCCCGAGTGGACTACGAAGCGATTCAGGGAGTTCAGCCGAACTCGATCGATCCAGCAATTTATAATGCTTCGAATCGCTTCTCAGTAATGCATCGCAATTCCACGAACAAGTATCGTTCCATAAGTGATGGCACAAGCCAAACCGTCATGGTTGTAGAAGCTGGTGGGAGACCAAGCGTATACCGCAGGGGGCGACTGAATTCGCAATTACAAAACGACCAAGGGATAGGTTGGGTCGACAGTGAAGGGGCTTTCAGTCTCGATGGCGCGTCGTCCGATGGGATGCGTGAGGGGTGCACGATCAGAGCGGGTTGCACCGTGGCGGTGAATGCCCGCAATGACAACGAAATCTATTCCTTCCATGGTGGAGGAAGTCATGGATTATTCGCTGACGGGCATGTGGGTTTTCTAAGCGAATCTATCGACTTGATGGTCATGGCAGGAATGTGTACGCGAGCGGCGGCGGATCTTGCACCTTCTAGCGACCAGTAGCGAAATAGCAGGTTGCTTCTTAGGAATCGAAATGTTAGCCTAGCTTTTGGGTTAAGCTTCGGTGTTTGTGAAAGATGAATCCCTAGGGATGTTGTGTTCTATGACAGAAAGCAATTACAAAATGAAAACCAAAATGATGGATCTTCTTCGTCGCCATAGACGCATCGAGATCACTCGTATGCTAATTGCGGGTATTGCCTTTGTCTGCATCGGAGCGGAGTTCGGCTTGCGAGGAATTGAATGCTATGGGCAGACGCAAGCGAACAGTACTGTGAAAGAAAACAAGAAAAGCGAACCGATGAACGATACGAATCCATTTGCAAAACCGAGTTCTTTGCCTTTGCAAGCACCTGACTTTGCAGCTATCAAACCCGAGCATTTCTTGCCCGCTTTCGAAGCTGGCATGAAGCAGCAACTCGAACAGATGCAAGCCATTGCCGATCAGAGCGAAAGCCCCACATTTGCAAATACGCTTGTTCCTATGGAAAAATCGGGAGATATCCTAAATCGCGTTGCAGCCGTGTTTTTCAATTTGTCCGGAGCGCATACCAACGAAGCAATACAAGATATAGAGCAAGATATTGCACCGAAGTTGGCCAAGCACTCGGACGACATCTTTTTGAGCAAGAAGCTTTTTGCAAGGGTAATGCAGCTTTGGGATTCACGCGCAGCGTTAGGGTTGAGCGAAGAGCAAGGACGATTGCTCAAGGAAACTTACGAGGATTTCGTAAGGGCAGGTGCGAAGCTTACGGATGAAGATCAAGTCAAAGTACGAGCGATCAATGAGCGGCAATCGACTCTGACGACTCAGTTTCAAAACAACTTGCTCGCTGTTACCAAAGAACGCGGGGTGCTTGTCGATGACGTTAAGCTGTTGGATGGGATGAGCGAAGGGGAGATTGCTGCGGCAAAACAAGCTGCCAGTGCACGAGGAGAAAGCGGAAAGTATTTGTTGGCAATCACCAACACAACCAGGCAGCCCGTTTTGACCAGTTTGAAAAACCGAGAATTGCGTCGTCGAGTTTGGCAAGCGAGTGCGAACCGAGCGCTCGGTGAGAATCAAGGCATCGACAATCAGCCGATCGTGCTTGAGTTGGCTAGATTGCGAGCTGAACGAGCGAAGCTTTTGGGGTACCGAGATCACGCATCGTTTACCCTTGAGAATCAAATGGCGCAAAACCCCAAGGCCGCCATGAAGATGCTTCAGGATCTCGTCAACGGGGTGATGCAAAAAGCCAAATCGGAAGCGGAGCTGATCAGCGAGGCGATGAAGGAAGACGGGCTTACCGGCCCTCCCGAGCCTTGGGAATGGGAATTTTATGCAGAGAGAGTTCGCGCGAAGAAATATCAAGTCGACGAATCGGCGATCAAACCCTACTTTGAACTCGAAAGCGTCTTGAAGAACGGAGTCTTTTACACCTACGGTAAGCTCTACGGGGTAGAGTTTAAAGAGCGTAATGACTTGCCCGTCTGGCATCCGAGCGTGCGGGTTTTCGATGTGATCGGAAGCGATGGCAAGCAGATTGGTCTGTTCTACGCAGATTATTTTCAGCGAGACAGCAAGCGCGGTGGGGCTTGGATGGATTCGCTGGTCAACCAAGCGAGGCTGCTAAATCAATTACCCGTGGTCATCAATGTCATGAATATCCCCGCCCCTGCGGATGGGGAGCCGGCCCTGATGAGTTTAGATCACGTCATGACCATGTTTCACGAACTCGGGCATGGTGTTCATGGACTGTTTTCCGATGTGGAATATCCAAGCCTCTCTGGGACGAGTGTGCCTAGGGATTACGTCGAGTTTCCTTCGACTTTCCACGAAGACTGGGCCATCGAGCCAGATATCCTTGCTAACTATGCAAGGCACTTCAAGACTGGCGAGGTGCTACCCAAGGAATTGCTCGATAAAGCCATCGCAGCGAATAAATTCAACAAAGGGTTCGATTCTTTAGAGTACCTTTCGGCTGCGCTGTTGGATTTAGGTTGGCATTCCTTGACCCCCGATGAGATCCCGAAGAGTCTCGTCGATTTCGAGCAGTCGACCTTGGCGAAGTTCGGGGTGGACTACGCCGCCGTTCCTCCAAGGTACAAATCCCAATATTTTGCTCACGTTTGGTCGGGTGGCTACTCCGCCGGGTATTACGCTTACTTATGGAGCGAGGTCCTCGCAGCGGATGCTTATGCCCACATGAAGCGGCTTGGGGGGCTCGACGCCAAGAATGGAGCGTTGTTTCGGGAGAAAATCCTCTCGCAGGGGGGATCTCGGGAAGTCATGCAGCAGTACATCGATTATCGTGGGAGCGAGCCGTCGGTGGAAGCTTTGCTGATTCGTCGTGGGCTAAAGGAATAGCCGTTCTTACGGTTGAGCCTTGACACTTTTCCTTCGAGCCGATACGGTATTGGCCCCTGACAATAGGTCGAGCCCAGGGAAGTCTGGGCTCGGAAACTGACACATTGGCCTTGAATTTTTTGGCCGTTTCCTAGGCATTGATGCAACATGGCAGTACCAAAGCGTAGACATTCGAATTCCCGGACTGGCAAGCGACGAGCTCACCACCACAAGAAGCCCAAGCAATTGCAAGTATGCAGCAAGTGCAGCACAGTGGTTCCAACCCACTGCGTGTGCCCGAAGTGTGGTTTCTACATGGGCCGCGTTGTAGTTCAGATGGGCGAAGTCCAAGAATAGTCGTTGGTCTGGAACTGACGTCGATCGCGTGCATAGGCGGTTTCGCTTGTTATGCGGTGGGAAACTGCTGCAAGGCAGACGAGTGGCGAGGCTGTTCGTCATCTGGCTGGTGCGATTCGAATAACGGACTTTACGAGTTCGCGGGTTGCGAACGGGCGTTGGTAAGAGAGTCTTCGGTTTCTGCGAGGACATCTTTTTGCGAAGACATTTTTGAGTTTCTTGGTTGGTTTCTGACGCCGGTGGTTTCTGACGCGGAATCCTAGGTAACGCGGAATCATAAGTGACACGGAAGAGGAGGTCAGCGTGGCAAAGACAGCCTTGCTTTTCCCTGGGCAGGGAGCCCAAACGCTCGGGATGGGATCGAGTTTGATCGCTCGCAGTGAATCTGCACGCGGGCTTTTCTCAAGGGCTTCAGAGATCCTTGGGTTCGATCTAGCTGAGCTATGTGCGAATGGGCCAGAAGCGGATTTGCATTTGACCCGCAATAGCCAGCCCGCTTTGTTTGTTCATTCAGCGGCCGCCTTGGCGGACTTTCGCGAACAGCGACCAGAGGTTGTCGATCAAGTGATCGCCGTAGCTGGGTTGAGTTTAGGGGAGTACAGCGCATTGTTTGCTGCGGGCTCGATCGATTTCGATTCGGGAGTTCGTTTGGTAGCCGCACGTGGAGCTGCGATGCAAGAGGCCGCGAGCAAAGTCGGCAGTGGAATGGCCAGCGTCATTGGTGTGGAGC
>CAIJIZ010000353.1 GCA_903820735.1 uncultured Pirellula sp. | reverse complement strand
TTTCTTTGCGTCTTTGTTTCTTTGCGTGAGTCATTCGCACCCCTCGCACGGCCTCAGAGGGCCATGCTACGGGGACATGTTACGGAAAGCTCTTGGCTCACTCCCCGACCCCCTCGCTCAAGCCTGAGAATTCGTGTCGCGCCGCTGAACGCGGAGCAAAAAAGAAGCTCGCCAAGCCAAACGGCTCGCGAGCTTCAAGTCTATTTCATTTTTTCGGCAAAGCGCTGCTTTGCTCAAGCTACGTTAAAAACTAGCCAGCAATCTTGCTTACGGACTCAACCATTGGGCCGATAACTGGCTCAATGATTTCCTTGACGCCTGGAATCGCATATAGCTTCTCAAGAATCCCACCGACTGACTTGAGGTAAGGAGCAAAGAACGATCCGAGAACGCCCTTCGCTGCATCTGGAACACCGGTCATCGAATCGGTGTAGCTCTTGGCTGCTTCTTCAAGCTTGCCAACTGCACCCTTAGCTGTGTCGACATCGGTGATGCCTTCCAAAGCCGAAACAACACCGCCGAAGGAGCCATCAAGCTTCTTCTTCAAGTCGTCCATGCTGATTCCACCAGGTAGCTCGAACAGTTCCTTCACAGAAGGGACTGGAGCATCGGCTGGTGGTACTGTTTGCTGCGGCACGGCGGCTCCGCCGTCCTTCTTAACTTCAGCCTTCGGCGACATCAAGTTCCAAACCAAAAAGCCTGCGGCTGCCAATCCAACAAGCGGAAGGAGCCAACCAAGCGGGCTTGCTGCTGGCTTGACAGCTTCTTGCGCTGTGCGAGCTGCGCTCGAAGCTGCGTTCGATGCAGCATTCGATACTTGCTTGCCAAGATCAGCCAATCCCATCACACCCTTGAGCTCGTTTGGCAATGCACTGCTGAGCAAGTTGCTTTGGCTTCCAAGCAGATTCGTCAAAACACTCGGATCAAATCCGCCAGCCGACTTCGCTTGCTTGCCAACAACACCCATAACAATCGGTGCTAGGGAGCCAAGAAGCCCAATGACCGACTTGTCGCCCAATCCAAGAAGCTTCATCAAGACCGAGACGATGCTCGATTGCGATGAACCCAAGAGCATTGGCAACAAAGAAGCACCCATGCCGAGCAACTTCGAATTCGCGCCACCCGAAAGAAGACCTCCCAAGTTGTCCAAAACGGATGGTTCTTTATCTTGTTGCTTGAAAATATCACCAAGCTCCGATAGGCCGGAAGGACTCGATGCCTTCTTGACCAAGCCACCGAGCAACACGGGAATCGCTGCTTCAATTGCCGAACCTGTCTTGCTCTTATCCAAGCCGACGGCCGAACCGATTTGATCTGCTACACCACTGCTTATCGCAGTTTTGACCATGTCCATCAAATTAATTGCCATACTCAAAACTTTCTTTTCATTGAGAGGTCTCGAAACATTCCCACGCTCGGTGGCTACCGTGCATAATATCACTAGTTTCTTTGATTTATGCAGGACTTTATGTTGAGAAAGTCAATAATTCTTCCCGTATTTTCTAAAGCCCACGAACTCTCTGTATTTCTACTTACTGCAATCACAGAGACACCCGGTTTTTGAAACACAGAGACACCCGGTTTTTAAAACACAGAGACACAGAGAACACAAAGATCGGACACTCCTGCGATTCAGGGAATCAGTGTTTCAGTTCTTCCGAATAAGTGGCGATTCCCTTTCCGTCAATCGACGGAAATGATGGTCAAACCACCAATGTGTCCCCTCCCATTGACGTTCGCTAAACACATGCCCTTCAAAGTGATTCCAGTATCCCAACCCCTCTAGTTCGAACGATTCTGAACCGACACCCTTGCACAAATCCCAAGCTTTACTGGCTCCGGCAAGCGTCTGCAAGCTTTGCGTACCATCCGCCGCCCCCGGCCCCTGCTCCCCTCCCATCACCAGCAGATTTCGTGGAGCGATCAAACCAATCAACTCCTGGTGAGTCCAATCCTCACCCTCCAATCGGGGGGCCTGCCCCAAATACCACGGCGCATCCCAGTTGGTCGAACCCATCGCAACCCCACCCTCGCTCGCCACTCCGACACGCACCCTTGGGTCTGCAGCCATAAGGTACATGACTTCTTTCGCCCCGAGCGAATGTCCAAAAGCCCCAATGCGATCGTGATCGACCTGCGCAACGGTCAGCAATGCATCAACGGCTCGCTGCGCGTCGAACACCATTTTCGCAATCCCTCGAGCTTGCGGATGCCGGCGTCGATGCCCATCGACCGCTTCCTGAAAACTCGCCACATCCTGCCACAAGTAGCACTTCGGACAGATCACTACGTATCCGCGTTTAGCTAAAAGCATCCCCGTGGCTCGCGGCACAGAAATTTTGGCCGAACCCTCCCCAACTCCCGCTATCTCGTCGATCGTGCTGCTCGTTGTCGGATGCAAAGCAACAATCCCAGGTCGCCTCCCGTCACGAACCAAACTCGAACCAACCTCCGCCGACGGAATCAACAAATACGCGTCCATCGATACCCCAGGTTCAACCTCAATCTTTATAAGCCGCCTTTCAACTCCATCGATCTGTTCGCTCGATTGCAGGTCGATCTTCGGCTCACTTCCGACCGATGGCATCGGACCGAGCAACTGCTGAAAGCGTTTTCGATAAACCAGACTCTCACTCTTCCATTCCTCACCCGTTGTACTCGCAATGCGACTACCTGCGGAATAAACCAAAGCATCTCTCCAGTGCAGTGACTTGTTCAACCAATCCGCCTCGCGCAACGTCTCGCTAAACTTCGGCTTGCGACCGGCCACCTCGGTGCGAAATCGCACCAACCTGCCATGCTCAACATCGGTAACCACCACGGTTCGCCCATCTTCACCACCAAAACATAAATTGCTCGGCCTCGAACCCAATACATCTATTTCCCGTATCTGCTCACCCTGCGGATCAAGAACAACAACGGTCCCTTTCCCATAACGAGTCACATACAAATTACCCGCTTGATCACACCGCATGCCGTCAAAACCATGATCCGGAAACTCTTTGAATAAAGTCTTTTGAATCAAACCTCCTTCGGCATCGATCTTAAATCTCCAAATCCGACGCTGCACGGTTTCATTGACATACAACCACTCAGACCCAGGACTTACCTCGATCCCATTCGCAGTCCCCATCCCGTCAGCCACCAAACTCAACTTACCATCAGTGCTCATCCGCCATATTCGACCTTTCGACCCCACCCAATCAGGATCGCTCGCATACAACGTCCCATCATCAGCAATCGCTAAATCATTCGGTTGACTCATCGTCGGCTCTTGAGCAACCATTCGCATCGCACCACTCTTAGGATCAACCGACCAAATCTTGTGCCTAACATAATCGGCAACAAGCAAATCCCCTTGGCTATCGATGACTATCCCATTTCCAGTGCTTTCTCCAGGCAGAGTCGCAAGCAACTTCGCATTTCCCCAACGATCGACTTTCCCTATCGTCTGCTGCTGCCCGAAGTTGACCGCATACACATTCCCCTCAGAATCGCTCGCCGGTCCCTCAATCCCCTCGGTAAAAACTCCATCAGCAGTCAAAGGCCTTGCAACATATAACTCACCTCGCAAATCCGCTTGCTCGATCTCCAAACCGCGCTGCGACTTCTCTTGCGCAACCACCTGAAAACTCAATAGCCAAACAGA
The DNA here is from genome assembly GCA_903820735.1 of uncultured Pirellula sp. Classification (GTDB taxonomy): domain Bacteria; phylum Planctomycetota; class Planctomycetia; order Pirellulales; family Pirellulaceae; genus JBKCUI01. The sequence goes on along the minus strand of CAIJIZ010000353.1, from coordinate 341 downwards.
TGTCACTGCCCCTATCGCAAAGAGAAGCGTTGCTATCCACCTACTCATCGATCGACTCCTTCATCTTCATCCAACGAAGCGATTCAATGGGAATTATTTAGAGACTCACCGGATTGCTCAATTTAGCCAACTCATCGAGCATCCCCTGCATACGATCTCGCAGCTGACGCATCAGCGGATCCTCTTCGCCTTTTGGCCCCCGCTCCGTAGGCACTTCAATCGCTTCATCGATCCGAATGACAACTTCCATCGGTCCGTGAATTCCCGCCCGATCCGTTAAGTCCTCTTCTAACCGCTCCACAGTCTCCAAAATCCTCGTGTCGGTCGTCGGGTTTTCCAGA
>CAIJIZ010000352.1 GCA_903820735.1 uncultured Pirellula sp. | reverse complement strand
ATCGTCGGAGTCAATCTCGATAATGATGCAAATACTGCTGTACAGTTTCTTAAAGAAAACAATGGCAAGTATCCTTGGGCACAAATCCACGAACAAGGCGGATTCCAAAGCGATCTTGCAACGAAGCTGGGTGTGCTAAGCGTCCCAGTAACGATATTGATCGATTCCAAAGGTGTTGTGGTGAAACGGACTGCTGGTTTCTCTACAAGTGCCGAAATGATGCAAGAACTCGAACGTCTGATGGAAGCGTCTCCGGCCCCTGCCGTGAAACCTAAGCAAGCAAACGCACGCCCAACGCCTAACAAGACTACGAAGTAATCGTTAGGTGGTTTGTACGCACTGCATCATGCGAACAGGCTTTTTTTGGGAACTAGTCGTCGATAGCATGGAGCAATAAATACGCTCCATGCTTTCTAGCCGAGATTACTTCGCCGGACGACCAGGTTCTTTGATCCCATTGGTCGTCAAGATCTGGAAATGATGTACCCCCGCAGCCATCGGATGATCGCTGCTCCAGACAATCTTGTTCTCCGGGGTAACTTCGATCATCGAAATCCCAGTCGTCGCCGCATGAGATCCAACCACAGTGTTGCCATTGGCCAACCTCTGGGAACCGCAAGGATCCTTCAACAGTCCATTCACATCCGCATTGGTCAGCTTCCAAACTACACTTCCCGACCCGTCAACTTCAACGACTTTGTTACCATGCGTCAACGATAGAACCGTATGACCGTTGTCCAGACGAATAGCGGTAAATGGCCAGTTCTCGGCGGGCCGTCCCCCAAGCTCTTCTAAGTCCGTGCGAATCGTTCGGACTACACGCCCATCGGGTGTGTATTCCTTTACGGCGAAAGCTAAAAGATGGGGGACGAGATAGTTACCATTTCTAAGCTGCCTCGCCATTCGCGTTTGCATGTGGGCATTGTCGGTTTCCGGATCGAGTTTGATCTCGCTGACAATTTTTCCGTCGACCTTCGAGTCCTGCGCCGCATCCGCAGGTGCAGCGATCTCGAGCAATCGAGGATTGGGGCCCAGTTCAGTCACCAACGTGTTGCCATTGTATAAACGCTCAGCTGTTCCAATCTCCTTGTTGGATGGATCAAGCGTATAGCGAAACACAACTTGTTGATCGATCGTTACCTCTTCTACCCGATTCCCAAAAGCAAGCAGAACATTTCCGTTGGGGAGTACAAAGCCATCTCGAGAGCCACCGGAATATTCCCAAGCCACCGATCCGTCTTCTGCGATAATCGCGGTCTTCGCACCTAGAACCAAGTACGAGTGAGCAATCTTCTCCTGGGCTCCTAACGGCAAGCCACACAGAGCCACCCAGGCTGCAAGAAGGGAGTTGGCCAAGTATCGCTTTATAGGTCGAATCAATCGATGTTGCATGGCTTTCACAGTACTTGTTGGCTTGATCATGATTGGTGCGAAGAAAAATCTCGCTCGAGAGGAAACAAAGGGACTCGCCGATGCTCGTAGTGTAACTGATGGATGTCCGCGCAGGTGGATCCTAGGGTGTTGACCCGCAGAAACCGATCACAGATTTCCCTATAAGCGGCCAACGGCGCGTGAACTCCCTTAGCAACCAATACCCGAAATGAACTTGGATCAAGCCCGCACGAGGTCAGTTGATGGAGACTGAAGGGAACCATACGTTTCGACGAAACCATAATCGTCATTGGACAATTCACAAGTTCGAGTACTACCGTCGGCCCCTGATCGAATTCGGTGATGCCTCCATGACGCGGTCGATCTTCTCGGAACTTCCCATCATAAAACCCCACCACTCGGACTTCGCATTCCCAATTTGAGCCGTGTTGAGAATCAGTTTTTCCCCCGAGTGATACCGATAGAATACTTCCCACACTCGATGCCTGGCATTCCTTGACCACGGCTGGGTCATAGATGCAAACGAAGCTTGGACCAAGCTCACTCTTCGCGAGTGCTATGGCGAGCGATGTTCCATCGGCAGCGGAACCACCTCCCACGTTGTCTCCCATATCGAGCAAGCAGTACCGATGGTCCGGGTCGCTTGAAACCACCGAGATCGCTTCTTTGATATCGATCAGAACCCCCTCCATCGCTTCTCTCGCGTTCCACAAAGCTGTCGCGAGTTCCTTTGCGGATTTCTTTGCTACCGCTTCATCACCGTCGGAAATCGCGATAACCGCGGATCCCATTTCGTTCACATCTGCATAAGGAAACCCCAATAGAATACTGTTGCTCAGCAATCGCGGATCGGACAACTGCTGATCCGCCAAATTGTAAATTGCTTTTAAATGGGGCTCGTCGGTACTCTGCCTTTCGATGTTGATGATCATCGGTAAGTACTCTGCAACCATCTTCGGTCGCCAGCGTTTGTTCAGAATTCCAAGTAACATGCGGGCGGCTTCGACCCCACGAGCATGTTGGTCAAGGTGTGGATTGGTTCGATAGGAAATCAACGCATCGCACGCTTGAACCATCGCGGGGGAAAGATTCGCATGGGCATCGAGTGTCGCGACCATGGGAACATCCTGTCCGACAAGTCCTCTTAGTCGCCCCAGCCAATTCCCATCGGCATCCCTTGCACCCTGCGATACCGCCGCTCCATGCGCGGCGATCAGTAAGCCATCGAACAACATCGATTGGCGTACTTCTTCAAGCAACTCGCAAACAAGCCCCTCCCAAGCCTCCGAAGTGATGGTGCCGCTCGGTGTAGCCCTGTAGGCAGCGATCGGTACGATTTCGACTTGCGCCGCTCCTGGTAAGCTAGTTTCTCCTCCTGGCCAACCAAGCCCATGCAGAAACCCGCCAATCTCGTGATGGCTGTCCCCAAATTTCTCGAAAATCTGTTTTCCTGTAATCGATACATCCATCCGAAAATGCTCGATCGTCGTCGGCGTGTCGATGAATGTATTCGACTCATGAAGCAGTGCTACTATTCCAATTCGGTGCATGGCTATGAATGCCTAGATGTTTGTTCAATGGTTGGGGTCAGCAAGAGCGATCGCTATGGTATCCTATAAGCCCACAGACGTGGCTTGAACACCCAGTCCTTACCTGCTCAAGCTTATAGTCGGTGTCGGCGAAGTGCCCAGCACTGCTGCCGACAGTGAAAAGTAACTCTCCAGTTTACCGAGATTGAGGATCCAATGTTGTATTCCATGAGCGAGATGCGTGAACATCTTTACTGCGCTGTTGTCTGCGATGCGCTCGACCAAATCGGATTGCGTAACCAGTCTCCTCGTATCCAACTCCCATTGCAGACGACCGCTTCCCATCTGACCAATCGCCTTCTCGTCGGACGCTGTAAAACAACTCTTTGGGCCGATATGTTTCACGACGACCCGAAACCCTACGAACTGGAGCTTCAAGCCGTCGATGAATGTGAACCCGACGATGTGCTGATCGCTGCCGCCGGCGGTTCCATGCGTTCGGGAATTTGGGGAGAACTTTTAACCACTGCCGCGAAGAACCGCGGCGCCCTGGGCGCAATCGTTGATGGAGCGATTCGAGATGTCGATAAAATCGGTCCTATGCAGTTCCCGGTCTTCGCGCGCGGACGCTGCCTCTACGATAGCTTGAACCGACAACGTGTGATCGATATCGATGTCCCTGTCGAAATCGATTCGGTCCGCTTCTCGCCAGGCGATCTTGTATTCGCCGATTCCGATGGGATCGTCGTCGTCCCCAAACAAGTCGAAACCGAAGTCCTTAAAAGAGCTTTCGATAAAGTCCACGGCGAGAACCAAGTTCGCGATGCGATCCGCAGTGGACTAAGCGCTGTAGAAACTTTTAAGAAGTACGGGATCCTCTAGCTCCAATCATCCGCTTGAGCCCGCCCCATTTCCACCAAGGTGATGTACTGATCGTCGCAAAATCGATCTGTCATCCCCGCTAAATAAACTCCCACCGCACGGGGTACTCCCCAACGATTCCCCCAATGCTTGAACCGCTCCGGTAACCGTTCCGGGTAAGCCACCAAGAGCTTGAACAACTGTCTCAAGCGTGTGGCTGCTCGCTCACGCACTTCGACGAGTCGCGGATGACGGTAGACGTTCTCGAATAGAAAGCGTTCAAGCTCTTGCTTCTCGGATTCAATCGTTGGTGACATGCGAAGTTGCAGCTTCGCTTTCCGCACCCCACACGCATCCATCCCTTGAGCCTCCTGAAGTAGACTTGTGGAATACTGAAGGAAATCACTCATCTGAAGGTCTAGCAAGCTATGGACTAACAGGGGCCGCTGAAGTTTCTTCTCTATGCGATCTAACGGAACGAGCGAACAAGCTCGTTTCACGAGTGCGAGCTCTTGTAGAGGCTCCCAGCGTAACAAACCAAGCTTTAATGCGTCATCGACATCGTGAGCGTCGTAAGCCATCGAGTCCGCTGCATCCACTACCTGAATCTCAAGCATCTGTGATTCAACATCGCGCTTGTCGCTGCGATAATGCTGTCCAGATAACACCTCGTGCGTTAAGTTCAAACCCGGATAAGCCGTGTAGCGTTGCTCGATTTCAGTCACAAGCTCCAAAGCAAATTGATTGTGCGAAAAACCTCCATCGCTGCGCAAACATCCATCGAGTGCATCCTCTCCGCAGTGACCGAACGGCGGATGGCCAATATCGTGCAACAGAGCCATGGCTTCGATCAGGTCTTCGTTCAACCGCAACGTGCGTCCGATCGTACGCGCTAAAGAGGCTACCTCATGGGTGTGCGTCAGCCGCGTGCGATGATAGTCTCCCATGTCCCCTGTGAAGACTTGCATCTTACCGCTCAAACGCCGAAATGCTGCGCTGTGAAGTATCCGGTCGCGGTCTCGCTGAAATGGGCCCCGATAAGGATGCTCCGATTCTTTGTGCACCCTGCCCAAACTATCCTTCGAATGCATCGCATAACTTGCTAACAGGCTGCTCTCTCGCTGCGCCCAGTTGGCTGTTGCACAGTT
>CAIJIZ010000351.1 GCA_903820735.1 uncultured Pirellula sp. | reverse complement strand
GAGGATGATGGTACCCATCGTGGGGTGCGTATATTCAAAAGTGTTCGGACCAACACTTTTGGTTTTCCCTTCGAGCAGTACAGTGCTCTGAGAACCTGGAAGCCGATAGACCACAAAATCCGCTTGGGCGGTATCGAGCAATGCCCACAAGCCAACGAGCAGCGCGACAGCGGAGCAACAGCTAGGTAGCGAAGTGTTGAGCGGATGGCGTATTGTGGGTAGAACCATGTTATTAGCCCAACGACTTTTCCGTCGAATCGATTGCGGCGGCGGGAGGAATAAAAATCCGAATCGATTATACGCGATCGGTTGGCTTAAATCCGGCCAAGTCGTTCGAGAGCTTCGTCCGCCCAAGGGCTTTGCGGGGAGAGTTGCAGGAAACGCAGCCAGTGCTTAGTGGCTTCTTCCCCCCGGTTGAGTTCATCGAGAGCAGACGCGAGATGATAGTGGACATCTGGGTAATGGTCATCGCGAGCCAGGGCACCTTCGAAAGCCGCCACAGCAAGATCGACCTGCCCGGTCTCCACCAGCACACAGCCGAGACTTGCGCGGGCTTCGACAAAATCCTCATCGAGCTCGATGGCGTTATAGAATCTTTCGCGGGCCGCGTGGACTTCGCCGACCCGCAACAAAAGCTCTGCGAGGGTAAAGACGATTTCGGGATGCTGGCCGAATTGCGCGAGAATGACGCGATACCACTCGATAGCTTCGTCAAACTGCCCTGCATCTTCAAGTTCTTCTGCCGCTAAAACCATCGCTTCGCGGGTCAAAGGTTGCGGATGTTCAGAAACTGATTGCTGACCATTAGCGATCGGATTTTCAAGTTTTAGTATTTTCGGTGCAACATCAGGCGCACCTGAAATTTCTCGTTCGCTAGACGCTGGCTCTTCGGAATCGAAATCCAGAAAGAGCTGTCCGTGAGCACCGACCAGCACACCTTCGTCTTTTAAAAGTATTCGTCGACCATCGAACTGAAGATCGAGTTCGGTAAGGCTGCGATCGGCGATCCGTGGACCGAAGGCATCGAGCTGACGTTTCAGTTCGTCAACCTTCGCACCTTGCGAGACCCAAGCGGCGATCTGCTTGGCAGATTGGACTTGTTCAAAATCGAAGTAGGGAAGTTTGTGAGTGACTTTAACGCAGGGTAGTAGGCCGCAGCGGTGCCAACGTCGAATCGCATTGACTCGGGTTTTCACAAGGCCTGCGACCATAGCAGGGGTGTAGAGTTGTTTATGAGTGGGGGAATCTATCAGTCCAAGTTCCATCCACAGTTCATGTTCGTGGATCAAGCGCGTTGCGCCCGAGCGGATTCGCTCTTTGAGCGAAGCCGACAACATGGCTTGGATGTCCTCATCGGGCAATTCGTCCGCACCGATGATGACCAGATCAAGTTCACCTTGGAGTTTGTCCGCTAGGCTAGCGGAGTATTGTTTAAGCCACTGGCAAGCTTCTTTGCGTGACATCGCACCGAGCTTACCGAGGAAGCCGATACGTTGGTTTTCGAGTTGGATCGAGGGGGTAGTCATCCCGTTAGTTTTCTAGAGTGATGGTTGTCTAGAGTGATGGTGTCTAGCTTCTAAGCGTACTAGAGGGCTTGGGAGCCGAGAGCAAGATTCCAAGATTGCATTTCGAGGAGTTGCTGTTGATGGGTCATATCGAAATGAAGCGGGGTTATGGTGACCTGGCCGTTGGCCAAAGCCATCACATCAGTGGGATGTTCGGTAGGTTGAGGAGGTGGATCGTTTGTCGACCAGTAGTAATTGCGTCCTTTGGGATCTTGTCGTTTGATGTAGTGATCACCATAGCGAGCCACTCCCATGGGGAGCACGTGAATTTCTGGTGCGAGTCCGGCTCGGTAGTCGCGTGTGGCTTTGGTGGGAATATTGATATTATAAAGCCTCGCTGCGGAGCCTTGATGATGAAGGATCCGCTGGATGAGTTGGACAGCGATGGAAGCGGCGGCTTCGAAATCCGCGTGGGGGTCTTCTTCGAGCGAAACGGCGATGCTTGGGATGCGAAAGAAAGCACCTTCGATGGCAGCAGCGACAGTACCCGAGTAGAGGACATTAATGCCAGCGTTCAGGCCGCCGTTGATTCCAGATACGATTAAATCGGTGGGTTTTGGGGTCAGTTCGGAGATCCCCAGCTTCACACAATCAGCGGGTGAGCCGTCGACAGCCCAGCCACGGAAGATTTCTCCGTCGTAGATTTGTTTGCAGGTCAGCGGGGTCAGATAGGTGATCGAGTGGCCGACGCCACTTTGTTCCGTAGCGGGTGCAACGACGGTAACGCGTCCGATGGACTCCAATGCAACCCGAAGGGCTCGGATTCCAGGAGCATGGATTCCATCGTCGTTAGCTAGAAGGATATTCAAGCGAGTCTCCGGTTGTTTCGTGGATAGATAACGGGCGTTCTTGTATTGACGATGTATTTATTGCGGACTGATCATGATCAAACGCTAAGTATCGCGAATTACCATTGGATCGAATCGCGGAAGGATTTCGCGTAGTGAGTATCGAATTGCTTCAGGTCATCACCAAGCTTCTCAGGGATTTCCTCTGGAAGGTGGATTTGGAGTTCAACGATCAGATCACCGCGAGAGTCATTCTCCCCTCGAAGCCCTTGACCTTTGACTCGCAAGCGTTTGCCGCTGTCGGACATCGAGGGGATCTTCAGAGTCACCGTACCACTACGGGTGGGGATGTCGACCTTCGTTCCGTGGATGGCTTCCCCGAGTGTGATGGGAAGTTTCATTTCGATATTATCACCTTGGATTTTGATCGCTGGGTGAGGCTGCAGTTGGACGGTGAGGATCAGATCCCCTTTGCTGCCATCGGGTAGTAGGTCTCCCATGCCGCGAAGTCGGACTTTTCTACCCGGAGAAATGTCAGAAGGTATTTTCACGCGGAGATCTTCGACGCGACCGTTACCACGATTGAGTTTGAATTGGACTTCTCCACCATCGAGCATGATGCGCAGGGGAACTGGGATTTCTGCGGCAACATCTGCATTGAATTCCGATTCACCGCGATCACTGCTTCTGCGCGAACGCGAACGGGAGGAGCGTCCACCCGCTCCTTTACCACCTGGACGAAAGAAATCCTGAAATTCAAATCCGTTTGCGGAGTTAAAAGCATCTCTGAAATCGAACCCGCCGCCGGGCGCGGATTGACCAAAAGGATCTTGCCCGAAGGGTTGACCGCGATACTTCTCGTAGTCATCTCCATACTGATCGTAGAGCTTGCGTTTTTCCGGATCGTTGAGCGTATCGTAGGCAGCTTGAATACTCTTGAAGCGATCCCTAGCTTTCGCATCCTCGGGGTTCAGGTCGGGGTGATATTTGCGCGCGAGTTTACGGTATGCCTTCGCGATTTCATCTGAATTCGCGGTCCGTTCAATCCCGAGCGTTTTGTAGTAGTCTTCGGCCATGGCGACGTGAATAAAAAAGGACCGGAGCGATTCGGCGGGAGCCCACCGATTCCGCTGGATGGTGTGGTCTGTAGTTTAACCGCTTTCCTCCGATTGGCACCCTCAAAATTGAAAGGAAATATCCCGGGGAGCTATCCTTCAAGAGTCGACGTCTACTAACATTGCACCGATTTGTGATTTACACTAGAAGTTCAAGTTCATTGTTGATATTCACTTCTTTGTTTTACCTGATGGGTAGGTTTAGATATGTCCTTGCCGCTTGATGAAGTCCGTTCCGCTTGTACCGCCGCTGAATATGCAATCGTGTTGGCCAGTCGATCCCCTTCAATCGAAAAGTTGAGTTTGGCGGAGCTCAAGAAGCATTCAGCTAATGCTCGCAAGTTGTCCGATAAATGGCAAAAACTTTCTCGCGGTCAGAGCCGAACCCAAAGCAAGGCGACCGGCTCGCCGAACCTCGATTCCCGTTCCTACACCAAACAACAAGCGTTTCACGAAGCGCTCGGGGCGTTTGAAGCCCAGCTAGCTAAGATGTCCTCCGTAGCAACCGTTCAGCCAGCTTCGACCAAAGTTTCGGCGGCCAAGCGTACGGCCGGGGCGCGAGTCGCTCGCCAAACAACCCGAAAAGATTTGCATTTGGAAAAGAAAGCCATCAACAAGAAAGCGAGCACAAAGGCAGCCGCCCCTGCTGCTGCAAAGCCCACTGTAGCCGCAGCTCCTGCCATCAAGCGAACCAAGGCCAAGCCGGCAGCAAAGAAGGCTGCTACCAAGGGAACCGCTACCAAGGGGACCGTTACCAAGAGCGTCGCAGCCAAGGACAAGCTAGTCAAAGCGGCAGCCAAGCGAGCTGCCAAGCGTCCTACGGCCGCCAGCACCGCTGCTGCTCCAAAAACCGCGAAGACCACCGCAAAAAAGGGAGTCGTTCGCCCAACCGCTTCCGCCGCTGCTACCCTTGCAGGTAAAGCCAAAGCGAACCGAGTTTCTCTGTCGAACAAAACCAGCAACATCGCCGGTCACGTCTCAGGCCAAGGGAAGCGCGTTCAAGCCAAACGGGACTCGAAGGGACGCTAGTCTCATTGGGCCAAGTTGCACGTTCGCTGGCCATTCAAGATAGAACGGCTATTCAAGATAAAACGGCACAGGGGGCAGAAAAGCGTGCTGCAAAAGTACGCTTATGCCTCCCTGCCAAAGAGTGAATTTGCCCAAGTAAAGAAACCCGACATAAATCGCAATTGCGGCCATCATCGGGATCCAAGCGAGCCATCGCAAAAACCAGTGCGTATCTCTCGACACTCGGTTGCTTCGTCGGACCCCCCATCCGATCAGCAATTTCGCTGGAAACATCGCCAAAACAAAAACAATCGATAGAGCGAACCAGAGCTGCTGCGGAATTTCTTCTATCCGCAAAGGATAAAGCGGCAATGCCAAAGCGAAGAACAATATATGCGTCAGGGTAAAGGTCCATGGCACACGTCGGAAGACTTGCCTGGCTGCATCGCGCCGCATCATCAGCGCGAACTTCTGTTCGCCCGGCGAAGGTTGGCTGGCAAGTAGAATCTGCAAAACGGGTAGGTATTGCAACACCCAGGCCATGCTCAAAGCTCCCAGCAGACCAAGCAACCCAAGGGCACCTTGTTGTGCCGGTGAAGCATCCGACGAACCGTTTAGAGCTACAAGAATTGCAAGTGCGGGAAGACCTAACCAAATCAGCGCGCCGAGGCTGGCCTTGAAACCAAGCTTGATCAAACACCAAAGGTGAAGCCCCGTCAAAAAACTCCACCAACGATCCTCAAGATCACGCCAAAATCCAATGCTTAGAATCGTCCGAACAAAACGGATCGGCTGCG
>CAIJIZ010000350.1 GCA_903820735.1 uncultured Pirellula sp. | reverse complement strand
TTCGTCGAATGCGAATTCACCACCGAAGCAAACAACCCGATCAAACTCGGGCAACCTATCGGCTGGATCGAAGGCTTCAAAGCCCTCTCGGATATCTACAGCGTGATCGATGGAAATCTCATCGAACCGAACGCAGCCCTAAAATCCAACCCTGAATTCGTCGACAAAGATCCTTACGATCGCGGCTGGCTCTTCATCGCTCGCGGCACTCCCGACCGCCGAATCGTCGACGCCGAAGGCTACGTACAACTCCTCGATGTCGCTATCGATCGTATCCTCTCCCAAGAAGAACAAGAGCGCAAAAAATGCTAACCGCACATTACATCATGATCGGTGGCTTTCTAGGGGCAGGGAAAACCACCAGCATCCTGCGACTCGCTCAACACTTCTCATCCCTCGGAAAACGAGTTGGACTTATCGCCAACGACCAAAGCCAAGGACTCGTCGATACCGCAATGCTCGCCAACAGCGGACTACCCACCGAAGAAATCTCCGGTGGATGCTTCTGCTGCAAATTCAACTCCCTGATCGAAGCTTGCGAAAGTCTCGACGCGCAGAGCAAACCCGAGATCTATCTTGCGGAACCCGTCGGAAGCTGCACCGATTTGGTCGCCACCGTCGTGACCCCTCTGCAACAACTCCACGCCGATAAATACCAAATCGCCCCCTTGAGCGTCTTGGTCGACCCAATCCGCGCACAACGCTTCCTCGGACTACTCACCGGAAAAACGTTTTCCCCCAAAGTAAACTACATCTACGACCGCCAACTCGAAGAAGCTGACTTGATCGTCATCAATAAATCGGATTTGCTTCAATCCGATCAACTGCAAACCCTGGTTTCCACCCTCGAGCAACGCTACCCGAAAGCCCACGTTCTGACCGTTTGCGCCAGGACCGGCGATGGCTTCGAGCAATGGCTCGAAACCTTGACCACCTCGGCGAAATCCAATCACAACAGCATGCCCGTCGATTACCAGCTCTATGCCGAAGGCGAAGCACTTCTCGGCTGGGTGAACGTCTCGGCTCACATCCGAGGTGCGGAATTCGACGGAAATCAATTCCTGTTAACACTCCTGGAAAATCTGCACGAAAGCCTCGTAAACCATTCCAAAGACAGCGTTGCGATCGCCCACCTGAAAGGGACCCTCATCCCAGATGTCGGAAATGACATCGCAATCGGCAACCTCGTTCGCGAAGATAGCCACGTAGAAATGAGCTACCAACTCGACGAACTCCTGGAATTCGGCGATCTAATCCTCAATCTTCGGGCGGAAGCGGATCCTGAGGAACTCAAATCCGTGACCCTCAAGTCCTTGCGAAACGCTTGTCAGGCGTCTAGATTGTCCCTGGAAGAAAAGCACGTCGCAGCTTTTCGACCCGCCCCTCCGACTCCAACTCACCGAATTTCGAGCGTCAGCACCCTCTAGCCCATGAGTCAACCCATCCAATCATGAGCGAACAACGTCCTGTTTTGTACTGCCGGTGCGCGTACGCAAAGGTGTTGCCCGAAGACGTCAAGGATGGAGTACTCGAACGACTCGTCGCATCGAATATCCCCTTCGACTCCGTCCCGGATCTGTGCGAAATGTCCGCCAAGAACGATCCGACCCTGAAACAAATCGCCGAGCTACCAACCGTCCGTATCGTCGCTTGCTACCCCCGTGCAGTCCGCTGGCTTTTCGACGCCGCCGGCGCTCCGTTGGATACCAGCCGAGCTGAAGTCCTCAACATGAGGACCGATTCGGTCGAAAATATCTGGTCGCAACTGAATTCGACATGCTCGAAGGTACCAGCCGAACAGACATCTGTTTCATCCACAACTAGCGAATCGCAGTCGGCCCCCGCAGTCCAACAGGCGACTGCAGTCCAACAGGCGACTGCCCCCCAACAAGCTACTGCATCACAACCGACCAGCGGAGGGCCCACAGCTTGAACGCAAAACTTCCTCAATTACCTCGCGTGATCCTTTACGAAGGCAAAGACAGCCAAAGCATCCCGCAGACGCTTCGACTTGAACTCCTAGTAAAACTCCTCGACAAAGGGTTCACCGTCAGTCGCTCCACCGACCAAGGCCGATTGGAAAACCTTGGACACAACAATGTAATTGTCCTTGGGATCTTCGATCATCCAACCGCACAACTCGCCAGCGCAGCGAACACTAATCCTGCGGGCAGTGATCCAACCGGCGGTAATCCAACCAGCAGTGATCCGGCGAACAATTATCAGGTGCAGATCCACGACATCCGCGACCAATCCGCCGAGACGATCCTCGATTCAATCAATACTTCCCTAACTAAATCCACTTCAAGTCCTTCGGCAGATGGTCAACCAACTGCTTCTACCGAACAAGCCGCTGCGCCGAAGCGATGGAAGCCTTGGTTTCCTGTTATCGATTACGACCGGTGTACCAACTGCATGCAATGCCTGAGCTTTTGCCTCTTTGATGTCTATGGAGTGACAAAAGAAGGAAAGATCCAAGTCCAGAATCAGACGAACTGCAAAACCGACTGCCCTGCATGCTCTCGCGTATGCCCAGAAGTCGCTATTCTGTTCCCCAAATATAAAGCCGGACCGATCAACGGCGACGAAGTCAATACCGATGATGTTCGACGCGAGGCGATGAAAGTCGACATCTCCGCTCTCTTGGGAGGAGACATCTACTCACTTCTAAGAGACCGAAGCGAAAAAGCGAAGTCCCGATTCTCCAAAGAGCGCGACGACGATCGAGCCCTTAAAGAACGCCAACGCTGCTTGAATAAACTCAAAAGCAACTTCGATGGACTCGAAATACCCACCGAAGTCCTCTCGAGTTTGCCGAGCATGGATCAAATTCAATCCAAAGCGCAGCAAGCCAAGCAGAGAGCTCAACAAGCTCTCGCAGAAAATGCTGCAAACGCGTCCGCGAACCAGTCATCCGAATCAACTCAATCCACTCAACCCCCACAACCGTGAGATACCAATGGTCGCTCGTCTAGCATACCGGATGGTCACAACGGTCGATAAAAGACTCCTTTGGAAGTTCGCTTACAACTTCGGATACAAAGGAATGCGTTCCGTTCAGAAGTTCAAGAAGCGACTCAAACAAGGAGTCCACTTCCCACCATTCTTGTTCATCTCCGTCATCAACAGTTGCCAGCTCCGTTGCCAAGGCTGCTGGGTCGATGTCGCTTCGCCTCGACAAATGATCAGCAAAGATGACTTGAACCGATTGATTACTGACGCCAAAGCCCACGGCAACAGTTACTTCGGTATCCTCGGTGGCGAACCCTTCATGCATCCGGACCTTCTCGATGTTCTCGAAGCCCACCGCGACTGCTACTTCCAAATCTTCACCAACGGGCAACTGATTTCGGACAAAGTCGCAGCTAGGTTGCGAAAGATCGGCAATGCCACCCCGCTGATCAGCATCGAAGGAACCGACCTGATCAGCGATCAACGCCGGGGTGCTAAAAACGTTTTCGACAAGACCCTCCAAGGCGTTCAGAATTGTGTGAAACACAAACTGATCGTCGGTGTTGCAACGAGTGTCTGCAAAACAAACCTTGACCTCGTAAGCGAAAAATGGCTCCGCCAACTGATCGATCTCGGGGTCCATTACGCTTGGTTCCACACCTATCGCGTCGTCGGACCGAAGCCGACGCCGGAACTTGCACTAAGCCCAGATGAAATCGTCCGCCTGCGACGCTTCATCGTCGAAATGCGAACCAAAGTCCCCATCGGCATCGTCGAGCCTTATTGGGACGATCAAGGAGGCGCGCTTTGCCCAATGGCGACCGGTGTTAGTCACCATATCGGCCCGTCCGGAGCGATCGAGCCTTGCCCCATCATCCAATTTGCCAAGGAGACCATTCAGCAGTCTCCGAGCATCTACCAAATCATGTCGAAATCCGAGTTTCTCGACGATTTCCGCAAAACCTCGGCTGCCGCAACACGTGGTTGCGTCGTCCTCGAACGCCCTGATCTAGTGAAACTACTAGTGGAAAAACATGGTGCCCTGGACACCACGCAACGCAAGACAGCTATGCTAGAATTAGAAGCGTTGCAACCGAGAACTAGCCAACATCAACCCGGGGAAGAAATTCCAGAGAAAAGCTGGATCTACCGATTTGCTAAAAAGCATTGGTACTTCGGCTTCGGTGCCTACACCTGATTCGTCCTAAAGAGATTATCGCATGCAATTGCCAATCCTATCGTTGCCCCGCGCTGTGCCCGTCCAACGCGAACGACAACCCAAAGAAAATATTCCTCAGACGCAAACTCAGCGCGAGGCTATTCGCGCGGGACTGCGCCAGTACGTCCTCGACGAAAAGCTTGTACCACCATTGTCTATCGCCGACTTGCGTTCGTACTCCGAAGCGTTCGTGCGTGAACAAGACATTGCGCCGATCTACACCGATTTCGTCGGCGTTCTGCTCAACAGCGAAGTCTGGAGAGATCAACTAGCAACCGTCCCCTACGAACGACGTTTGCTCCTCCTTCCGAAATGCATGCGGATCGAAGACAAATGCCCCGCACCCTTCGATGAATTCGGGTTGCTGTGCAAACAATGCGGCCTATGCACCATTCAAGAACTTCAAGAAGAAGCAGAGAAGCTCGGATACGCAGTCCTCGTCGCCGAAGGTTCTGCATTGGTGATGGCGATTATCGGAACGGGTAAAATCGATGCAATCGTCGGTGTGAGCTGCTTGAGCGTTCTCGAAAAAGCCTTCCCTTACATGGAATCGGCTGCAATCCCCGGTGTCGCGATCCCCTTGCTGCAAGATGACTGTAAAGACGTGACCGTTGACCTTGAGTGGATTTGGGAGACCATCCACTTGACCAGCGATGACGCGACCTATCGACTCAACCTTGATGCATTGCGGGAAGAAGTCAAAGGCTGGTTCAGCCAATCAGAACTCGAATCGATTATGGGGCCAGCCCCAAGTGCAACTGAGAAAATCGCTCGCGATTGGCTCGCGAAAAACGGAAAACGATGGCGGCCGTTCCTCACCGCTTGCATTTGGCAAGCCATGGCCGATGACCCTTCCGAACCAATTCCACTTGCGTTGAAAAAACTGGCGGTTGCCGCCGAGTGCTTCCACAAAGCATCCCTCGTTCACGATGACATCGAAGATAACGATGACCTGCGATACGATGAACCGTCGCTGCATAGCGAATTCGGCGTTCCTGTAGCACTGAACGTCGGCGACCTGCTCCTTGGAGATGGGTACGCGTTGATCGCAAGCACGGAACTTAGCGCTGCTCAACGCGTAGCGATCACCCGTGTGGCCGCTTCCGGACACCGCACTCTGTGCCTTGGCCAAGGTGATGAATTCCAATGGGGCAATGCTCCTGGTCCCTTGAGCACCACCGAAGTCCTAGAGATCTTCCGCAAAAAGACTTCCCCCGCCTTCGAAGTCTCCTTGCAGTTCGGTGCCCTCGCCGCCAACGGTGATGCTCAACTATGCGAAACCATCTCGAAGTTTAGCGAAGCACTCGGAATCGCTTACCAAATTCGAGATGACCTCGAAGACATGCTCAGTGGCGAGACCATGAGCGACTTGCAAGCCATGCGGCCTTCATTGCCGTTGGCGATTCTTCACGAACGTGTTCGGGCCGATGCTCCCCTACGCCAACTCGTCGAGAAGGCTTGGCGGAAAGAATGCACTCGCGATGAGCTTGAGCAAATCGAGAGCTTGTTTGGCGAGTACAACATCGCTGATCGTTGCAAAGTCCTTCAAGAGTCCTACAAAGAGCAAGCGATCCGATGCCTGAGCGAACTTGAAAACCCAAGCGTCAAAGGCTTGCTCCGCCGCGTTATCAGCAAGATTTTCACCGTAGAAGTGAAGGATTGGTGCAGTGAGTTTGAGACTCGAAATGCTGCAGGTAGCAAGATTAGCACCTAAGATGCTCGGCGACTCGACCAACCTCGTCGCGTCCTTCTTCCAAAGCCAATGGCATCCGGAAGGAGGTTTCTGCGATCGGGACGGTAATCAGGATCTTTACTACTCGACTTTCGGTATCGCAGGCTATCTCGCGCTGAGGCTACCTTTGCCTCACGTACAGTTGGCAGAGTACCTGCGCACGCAAGATCACCGAATCGAGGAATTAAGCCTTATCGATCTCTCCTGCTTAGCTCGCTGCTGGGCTTTTGTACCTAAAGATCTCTGGCCTGAACACCTGGAGACACGCGTAATCCGACGCATGCAAGCCTTTCGCTCAAGCGACGGCGGATTCTTTACTGAACTTGAAGAAACCCATGGTTCGCTCTACGGCTGTTACGTTGCTTTGGGAATTGCGCAAGACATGAACCATGACCTAGGCCCCCCGGAACCGATGCTCAGTTGCATCCGCTCTCGACTTGCAACCGATGGTGGCTACTCCAACAGCCCAGAACTTCCCTTTGGACTGACACCCACCACCGCAGCGGCCGCTTCGCTTTTCAGACATCTCGGCACAGAAGAAGGATTAGCGACCCGCGACTGGCTTCTTTCGCAAATGCATCGAGATGGAGGCTTTTGTGTCGGACCCGGTATCGATATGCCCGACCTGCTATCGACCGCCACGGCCCTTCACGCTTTAAGCTCCATCCACTTCGACCTGCAACCCATCGCAGAGAAGTCACTCGACTACCTCGATACCCTGTGGACCGCCCGCGGTGGATTCTTCGGTACCTGGGAAGACGACACTCTAGATATCGAATACACCTACTATGGCTTACTCTCCCTCGGCCACCTGAGCGTCTAATCCCATGTTCTCCGATGCGTTCGAGCAACTCTTAACTCCGCTTCGAAACAATACTCGCAGCACTCTGCTTGCCGAACGAAATCAACAAGGGTTCTGGGAAGGCGAACTATCAAGCAGCGCCCTTTCAACAGCAACCGCACTCTGCGCGTTAGAAGCCTACTTGCGAGTAAGTAACGACCTATCCGATCCACTGCGTAGCACCCTCACGGACATGATCACCCGGGGCCGAGTGTGGTTACTCGACCACCAAAACGACGATGGTGGATGGGGGGATACGACAAAAAGCTTCACCAATATAAGCACCACGCTGCTCGTGTGGGGTGCGCTCAACACTTCGAAGAACAACGCTGGAGACGATCGAACCGAACTCCAAGGGAAAGATAAGCTCACCGAGCGTATTGAAATTGCAGTGCAACGAGTCGAGCAAGCTATCGAGCGTCTCGCAGGCGGGCTTACTCCTGACGTACTCGCGCCGGCCATTCGCGCAAGATACGGAAAAGATCAAACATTCTCTGTTCCAATCCTGATGGCCTTGGCAGCTACCGGTCGGCTCGGTGATCAGGAGCAAGACAACCCGTGGAAACAAGACAACCCGTGGAAACAAGACAACCCTTGGAAATGGGTTCCGCAATTACCTTTCGAACTCGCAGCTTTTCCTCGCTCCTGGTTTGCCGCGTTGCAACTCCCTGTCGTTAGCTACGCCCTTCCGGCATTGATCGCCATCGGGCTTGTGCGCCACCACCAACGCCCTTCTCGCAACCCCATTGCTCGCCTGATTCGATCCTTGGCGACAAAACGAACTCTTCGTGTCCTCGAATCGATCCAACCTTCAAGCGGAGGTTTTTTGGAAGCCATTCCGCTGACGAGTTTTGTTGCGATCAGTCTCATCGGAGCAGGGCAGGGGGGGCATCCAGTGACCAAACAAGGAATCGAATTCCTTATCAACTCCTTCCGCTCCGACGGGTCCTGGGCAATCGACACCCACCTGGCAACTTGGGTCAGCACCCTTTCGATCAATGCACTGAGCTATTGCGATAAGGCAACGCCGAGCTATTGCGATAAGGCTTGTGACCACGATAACTTTCGAGGCGAGGATGCGAACAAAAGCCTACGATGGTTGCTTGAACAGCAATACAGAACCGTCCACCCATACACCATGGCAAAGCCTGGAGGATGGTCTTGGACCCCGCTCAGCGGTGGGGTTCCCGATGCAGATGATACTCCTGGAGCAATGCTCGCACTGCGTGCCTATTACGATCGGATGAATGAAGACGATCTCGCTGAGACCTCCGAGTCCGCCTTAAACGGCTCAACACCGAACAAATCCTCACCGAACAAATCCTCACCGAACAAATCCTCACCGAACAAATCCTCACCGAACAAATCCTCACCGAACAAATCCTCACCGAACAAATCCTCACCGAGCAAATCCACCCTGAGCGAGGCTGCTCAAGC
>CAIJIZ010000349.1 GCA_903820735.1 uncultured Pirellula sp. | reverse complement strand
CGGGTTACCATTGAGTGGCCTGCAGCCACTGACGATCATGGTAACGCAAAGCGTTAGCGACGAAGATTAGGATGGTTGGCCGTGCGGATGTGCGACGATGCGTGTACTGCAGCTCCCTCGTTGACACGTCGGGTTACCATTGAGTGGCCTACGGCCACCACAGATCACTGGAAAAACGAAGTGTAAACCAAGCATCGGTCACCGCCACTGCGGGCCTAGTAACCAAGTCGGTTTCCCGGGAAAATGATTCTACTTCTGGGGCCCCCCCGCCATTTGAAGCTAAAATAGGCCCTCGAAGCAATTGCAAGGATTCAGTATGATAGTAAAAAAGCGGGGTACGCAATGCGTCCCGCCGTTGGCGTTTTCATCGACAAATTGTGGACAGAGACCAAGCCGAATTCAAAGCTTGTCAATGAAAAGGCTGTTGCCCCAGTAGCTCAGTTGGATAGAGCGCGGCTTTCCTAAAGCTGAGGTCACAGGTTCGAATCCTGTCTGGGGTACTCAAAAAACGAATCTGCGCCATAAATCCACTCGGAATAGGGGTGCCCCACGATTGACATTAGCGTGGGCTCTGCGCTAATCTCAAATTCCCCGCTCTCCGTACGCCTTCACTTTTTGATGTATTGGATGATCTCTCGGATTGGCCAATCGGATACGAAACCTTGGCCTAATGTATGAAGAGTATCAACGAACTTCACCGTATCGAACCTGAATTGCTCGAATCGATTCAGGAACAAGTTCGAGAAGTCATCCAGAAGGGCTGGTTCGTTCTAGGCGAACGTGTCCAAGAATTTGAAGATCGCTTCGCCGCTTACACCGGTGTTTCCAACTGCGTCGGTGTCGCTAATGGTACTGATGCCCTAGAAATCGCTCTTCGCTCGCTCAGCACACATCACGCCAGCCGCGTCGCAACCGTAGCGAATGCCGGGTTTTATTCAAGCGCCGCTATCCTCGCCTGCAACGCTACGCCATGTTACGTCGATGTGGACCTCGATACCGCAACGATGTCCGTTGACCACCTAGCCGAATCGCTCAGTAGCCAAGAAATAGACGCGGTGATCGTTACTCATCTGTACGGAACTTTGGCCCCCCTCCGGGAAATACGCCAACTGTGCGATAAACATCAGGTTGCCTTGATCGAAGATTGCGCACAAGCTCATGGAGCCTCCCTCCATAATCAAAAAGCAGGTAGCTTCGGCGACCTCGCTTGCTTTAGCTTCTACCCAACCAAGAACCTGGGAGCCATGGGTGATGGTGGCGCTATCTGTACCAACGATGCAGCCCTAGCCACTCGCATTCGAACGCTTCGTCAATATGGCTGGCATCCTAAATACCACGTCACTGAAAGCGGAGGGCGAAATTCAAGACTCGACGAAATCCAAGCATGCGTCCTGACTCTCAAACTCCCTTACCTGGATCGATGGAACGATAAACGTAGACAAGTCGCTCACCGTTTGAACGAAGGGATCCAAAACTCCAAAGTGGTACGCAAACCCACCCTTGCAGGAACCTCCTATGTCGCGCACCTCTATGTCTTACAGGTCGATGACCGCCAGGAACTTATCCGACATCTCAAAGCCTCCGCGATCCCTCATGATGTCCATTACCCAATCCCAGACTATCGACAGCCCCCTATCTTGAATCCCCCCAGGCCACAGGATTCCGAGATGCTGCCCCCCCCCAAGCTCCTCAAAAACACCGAGGAATTGAGCCGTTCCGTGATCTCCCTTCCTTGCTTCCCTTGGATGAGCGACGAAGACATCGATCTCGTAGTCTCCGCAATAAACGCTTGGGAGTAACGATGCGAAACTTGATCAGTCCTGTTTACAAGAACATCGAGAACTTACCCGATCCACTCGAAGCATTAGAAAATCTCTGGCATGCGCTCAATAACTCCCTGAATGTTACCTTTGTCGTCGACGCAAGCCCCGACGATAGCGAAGCTGACTTACTGACACACTTGCCATCGACGCCCTTCCCATCAATCGTGATTCGTTACTCGCGGATCTTTTGTGTGTCATCCTACTTCTCGCTCCGCCCCCTTGCTTGTCTCAACTCTTTTCAAATGCGTATCGGGCGATCTAGCGGAAATGGCTGTTTCCCAATATCCCTAGCGGTGGCTTAGACATCTTCGGCTGTACGCGCCAATTGAAATCCAATATCGATGAATGTCGTTCCATAGAAGATTTCGGAAAACAAACATACCATGGGTCACTTTGTGCACGAAAAGGCGATTTGCGATTCCAACCGCATTGGAGATGGAACGAACATATGGGCGTTCGCTCATGTACTACCCGGCGCGATCATCGGAAACAACTGCAATATCTGTGATGGTGTGTTCATCGAAAACGACGCGATCATCGGAAATGACTGTACGATCCAATGCGGTGTGCAACTTGGGGAAGGCGTACACTTGGAGGACCGTGTCGTCGTAGGCCCAAATGTGACGTTCACGAACGATCTTTATCCACGAAGCAGAATTGAGCCAAGCACGTTATCGAAGACCGTGATCAGAAGCGGGGTATCGATCGGCGCCAATGCGACGATCTTGCCAGGAATTGAACTCGGGGAAAATTGCTTGATCGGAGCCGGGGCCTTGGTCAACGTCTCCGTACCTCCGAACGCAGTGGTCGTCGGAAACCCATGCCGAATCGTTCGGTTTGCTGAAACGGAGATCCTCACGGATCTTGGCAGCAGGGATTGGCAAGGCAAACCATCGATCCAACTTGCCAACGAGATGGACATTCACTTGTATCGTTTCGCGAGTTTCACTGACCGTAGAGGGACGCTCACGGTAGTCGATCACGATTCAACACTCCCGTTTGCCCCCCGACGCATGTTCACCATTCAAGACGTTCCGGAGGGACTCTTCCGAGGAAACCACGCACACAAGCAATGCCATCAATTATTGATCTGCTTGAAAGGAAGCTGCAGCGTTCACTTAGACGATGGGAAATCGAGGATGTCGGTCCTGTTGGATTCCAACACCCTGGGGCTTCATATACCTCCGAGGACTTGGGGAGTTCAGTACCACTTCAGCAGCGATGCGGTTTTGCAAGTGCTCGCGTCGGCCCCCTACGATACCAAGGACTACATCAGCTGCTACGCCGAATTCCTGGCTTATGCTCAGCAAGCTCGCGAATCAAGCCAATCCCATCCGTCTCGATAGATGCCTGAGTTATTGAAAACTCGCGTCCGACTGATTCATGCACTGCACTATCCTGCACTGCCATATCCAGCTCTGCATTATGGCTTGGCCGACAACGGTAACATGAACTTGATGCACGCGGGCTTCTGCGCGGATATCGAGTGTCCCGTCGGCTTTAAAAAGCCTGTCGCACTGTCGATCCGAAAGGAATGAATTGTGTCGCTGTCTTGATTCTCCGCCAATAAATAAGTCCCTGTCGAGTCCATGCGAAAGTTCCGTGGCGTCTTACCCAACGTGGAAAAATTCTCTACCCGCACCGCCGCCCCATCCTTGGGCCCCACCGCAAACAATGCAATGGTATTGTGACCCCGATTCGATCCATACACGAAACGACCCGACGGATGCACAAGCACCTCAGCTGTCGACCACCCCCCCTGCAACGAACTCTCCCCCACTGTTCGAACCGTCTGAAGCTCGGTTAGTTTGCCCACCTGAGGGTCCCATGCCGCACTCGTCAAGGTCATGTTCAACTCGTTGATCACGTAAACGTTCTTACCATTGGGATGAAAACTCAAATGCCTCGGGCCACTACCAGGCGCTAAGTCAAACGACGGGTTCGGGCCCGGAACTAAACGCTTGGCCTGCGGATCAAGCTGATAAACAAACACTTTATCTGCACCCAAGTCCGAAACGAGCACCCATCGATCCGTCGGATCGACCATAGAACAGTGCGCATGCGGCTTCTCTTGCCGAGCTTGATTCGGCCCGCTTCCTTGATGCTGTAGAGTCGATGACTCCTGATACAGTCCACCATCTGCTCGTATCGGAAACAACGACACTGACCCACTTCCGTAATTGGCCACAACGGCGAATCGACCTTGACTATCAAGCGTCACATGACACGGCCCATTACCTTGAACTCGCTCGACATTGATCAACTTCAAATCGGCTAAGTCACCTTTCTCATATGCGGCACGATCAAACGCATAAGCTGCAAGACTCGCAGCTCGCTCCGTGTCGTTGATGGCGGACTCTGCAACCGCATAAAGCACATCGAGCTTCGGATGCAACACGAAAAACGATGCTCGCGTCTGTTTCGCTACAAGCTTCGGCTCGGCCATCGAACCATCTGCATTGAGTCGGCTTGCATAGATGCCCGGCCCATAGCCCCCAATCCAAAAGGTCTGCGCTGCCGAACTCGACTCCGCGGATGTAGCGCCTTGCCCCAAAGCATCACTGCGGAACGAATCGATCGCTCCGACAAACAACATCGCAAAAGAGACAATAACAAGTGACCGCAAACTCTCCATACCATACCGCAAACTCTCCATACCATACCGCAAACTCTCCATACCATACCGCAAACTCGCAATACCGAACCGCGATTTGCGACTGGACTTCGTGATGGACTTCAACGGAAACTCAGTCGAGGACTTGAGCGGGGACAGGGACTTGGTCATGAATGTGTTTCCTCAAGGGTACTTAGGCGTTTACTGGGCGCGTTTACTGGGCGTTTTTAATCACGAAGTCGACGAGTTCTTTGCACTGAAAAAACCCTTCCCACATATTGTGGCCTTGGCCAGGTGGAATCACTAACTCCATCGCTGCCCCTAACTTCTTGTACTGTGCTTGAACCGCTCCTGAGTTTGCTTCGAGCGGCACGACTTGGTCTACATCCCCGTGAATGGCAAACAATGGTACGTTTGCTTTTGCCAACACATCGATCCGATCAACGGGATTGAAATTCGATAATTTCGCTCTCAGTTCGTCGGGAGTCAATTGATAAGCACCCGCAGCACGCTCAATACCAGGATAGCTTGCAAGGCTACAGACAGGGTAAATTCCAGCCCACGCAGCGACTTGAGAGGGACGGCTGATAGCCCACGAAAGGGTTTGCAATCCACCTCGCGATCGCCCCAAAAGCACCGGCTTGGATGAATAACCGCGCCGAATCATCTCCGCGTAAAAGAGATCGAAAACCCGATTGCCATCAGGGCTTCCGTACGACTCTCCGGCATCGACTCCACCAACCGCTATACCCGCTTGCTGAAACCGCTCGAACATCCAACGCTCTTCGGGGCCAGGAAGATTCGGTAGGGTTGGTGCATACCACACCCAAGGCTTACTCGCTTCGCGAAAAGCCCCCTTCGCTGGTATCACGAACGCTTCGTGATCTTCCACACGAAAGACCTCTCCTGAGACGGGAAGCTTTTTCGCGGGCTCTTGAGCAACAGCAACCCCTCTTTGACCACCGACGAGACAACCTGCCAGTGCGATCGAGAATGCGGCGATCAGAAGAGTGCCGAGCGACCGGTTGGTTCGCAGGATTCTGATTTGGGGGATGGTGAGTGATTGTCTCATCGAGCTTTGGATTCCTTTGCGAGCGAAGAAGCGAGTGGTAGCTTAGTATGATCGAATCTTTAAGGATGTCGTGTGCGTTTCTCCCGGTGCGATTGCAACAGCGCGTCGCCTCACGTTTCCGGTCTCAATACAGCACATCTTTAAATACTCTTCATCTCCGAAATCCTTCATCCGTTTTGATTTCTCAATCCACGGATTCCAAACGATCGTCGATTCAGAGCCTTCGGAGTTGATATGGATGGTACGCTTCCATCCAGAATCGATCAACCGAATCTCTGATGCTTTACCTTCGTAGATCCGGTCGGTTTCCTTCTCGAAGGTAATCGCTTTATATTCGGGTTGAAACTCGTTGGCGGTAAGCTGATCGAGGAAAGGGCAACTGCGCAGGTCACCTTCGATCCGCACCGATGCGATATCGCTGATCTGAAAGTAAGTATGCAGTGCCAGTTCGAACGATTGAAGTTTCGCAGAGGTATTGGTTACAGAAAACCCTGCTCGAAACATCTTGCCAAACCGAACGATGTACCCCAGTTCAAACGGTTCGTGGAAGAACTGAAATTCGATTTGTATATCGTCTTCGACCCGTTGCGAGGAAACTAACTCCCAGGAACTGATTCGAGCCCACCCGTGAGCGGGCAAACTCGGATCGCTTGGATGGGCACTGAACCATGGGAAGCAGATAGGGATTCCGCCACGGATCGGTTTGCCTGGTTCGAACTGGGATTCCTCACTCAGGAAGAGAATCGGATGTGATTCGTATTTCGGTTGATAACGCGTGACATGCGCACCTTGTACGAAGAACTCACCGACGCAGTGCTCGGTGGCGACCTGTCCGACGGTAAGTCCACTTGGATGCTCACGAAAACGTAGGTTCTCGCCTATCGAGAACCGATGCGCACTTTGCCCATCATTGGTCATAATCGCGTTCTTGTTGCTAAATCGAAGAAGTAGTCCAGGAAACTATCAGACGATTTTGGGCGTGTAGACGGGATAGATTTCGGACGGATTGGGCGAATCCGAAGTCCGCTGATAGTTTAGCACGAGATCGTTTAGTATGTTGATCAATACTCTAGGACGCCGACACGACCGGCGCCATTCATCAGGCGCTCGAGCTGCGAGGCATTTGCAATCGACGCAAACCCAAGCGATTCAAGCGTTTCCGGATCGACTTGGCATTGCAAATAGATACTCCGTCTGGACTGCAAGGAGCGAAGGATAGCAGCGGGAAAAGCATCTTCGTGGGGTCCGCTAAGGAGCTCTTGGATCAACTCCGCATCGGGCTCATCCGAAGCCAGGAAGCTAATCCCTTCGGTGGTGTACATGAGTTTATCGGCAACCACAACGATCCTCCCCGTGGGAGATAACCACTTTTCAGCAATCCAAGCCGCGCTGGCGACTTCGTCCCACCGCGCCCCACGCGATCCTTCGCCTTGATCGGGAAGAATGATTCGAACAACGACAAGATCAAGAGCTTGCACGGCCGACGATGTGTGCTTGCTGACAATCGCTTGCGAACAAGCTTGAGCGACACTTTCCGGATTGCCGGCTGCAAGCATCCCGACTTGGCCGTCGTGGTTTAGCACCACCCCAACGGTGAACTGTACGCCGAGCAACCAACCGGTTTGCTGACTCCAGGATCTTGTCGAACTACCCGGGGACTGCATAAGCCACTGCTTGGCATACTGAAGTCTCGTTGGTCCATCAGCGAATGCGGGTAAGACGACATAGGGATCTGGGCCGCGAGGGTCGCTCGGTTCAAGCCAACGGTAGATGGGAATCACGAAGTCAGCTTCGACTAACTCCCTTTGCAAATACATCGGCTCTGCGTTTTCAGAGGCGGCGATATACTCGAGCGATTGCGGTTCGTCTGGCGAGTAAACGACCAATCGTATTTCATCGGATGAATCCCCAACTCCGTTCGCAGGATCGGTATCGCTCCCAACAGTCTCTTGCTGCCTGGAATCCTCTTGGGAAACCAGCGTTTTGCTCGGGTGGTGTTCCGCAAGCCAATTCGCTAGCTGCTTGGGGAACGCTTGATGATTCTCTGGGATCACCACCGTGATCGAAACGTTTTTGGATTCAAGCTGCCGGATGAGCCAATCGAGGATTGGAACCAAGATACCGAATGGGTTAGGCAAGTTATCATGCAACGCGATCGCGAGTCGGTCACCGGGCACGAATGCGAGATCGACGGAAGGATAATCGAGCGGTTCCCGCAACGCTTGTACGGCGGCTTCGCTAAGAGCAATCGATGTATCGCAGATAGCGGATCGAAGTTGAATCAGCTCAGAATCAGAGGTTGGTTTCATTGGGTAAGTAGCTTTCGATACCAAGCTTCATGGGCTTGGACCATCGCGGGTACGGTGTGTTGTTGTTCGATTTTTGCTTTAGCGGCAAGGATCAATTGATTCCGCCGATCGGTATCATCGAGCAGCTGATGCGAAATTCGCATGAGACGATCGACGTCCCCCAGAGGGAACAAGATTCCGGTCTGCTCATTGTCGACTAAATCTTGATTTCCTGGAATGTCCGTTGCCAGAGTCACAACCCCGGCTTGCATGGCTTCGAGCAATACATTGGATTGTCCTTCATAAAGGCTTCCATTCCATAAAAGATCAGCGTGAGGAAGAATCTGTGCTGCATCATCTCGGTGTCCGACCAAGTAGACTTCTCTCGCTGCGCGGATGTTATCGCTATACTCTTCGAGACGTTGGCGTTCCGGGCCATCTCCGATCACCACGTAGCTAATATCACCTCTCAATACCCGCAGCATCTCTGCGGACCAAATCAAATCCTTGTACCCTTTCTGCGCCCAGAGACGTCCGATCGAGAGGATCAACTTGTGATGCAATGGAATTCCAAGCCTGCGGAAGGCTTCTTCGCGCGAGATATCTTTGGCGGGATCTCGCGGAGGAATACCATTGGGGATTACGGTAAAGTTCGAACGTGCGATACCCTTGGAATCATAAAAATCGACAACCCCTTGGCTGTTGGTCGAGATGCCTTGAGTCCGCTTCGCTAGGAAACGATCGATAGAGAGTTGCCAAGTACCTTTCCAGGGGTCTACCGAGCGTTCCGAGCCGACGACAGCCCGCACTCGGGCGGCCTTCGCAGCCGATCGACCGTAAGCATTAGCTGCAAAAAGCCACGTATGGACAATATCGGGCTGGAGCTTCTTGAGCTTGCTGTAGAGCTTGTACCACGCCACCGGATCGCCGGTAGCATGCTTACCGATCACATCGACACGCACACCCGCTGCGCGCAGTTCGGATTCAAGCGGTCCTGAACGCGTCAACACCATGACCGTAGTATCAAAAGCGGCAGGATCCAAGCCTTTTGCGAGAAGCGAGAGTTGTTTCTCTGCGCCTCCTCGTTCAAGGGTCGGGATGATCAAACAGAGCTTGATGCGGTTTTGAGAACTCACAAGTTGCCCCGCTGCCTCGCAGTGATATTAATAAAAACTTCTCTCCAGCGATCTAGAGCGTGTTCGAAAGGATAATGCCGCTGGAAGAAATTGCGTAGCCCAATCGCTTCGTTGCCCCATTGGATTCGGTGTCCAATCCAATCATGAAGTTGGGTGGTCAGGCTCTCCGCCGAATAATAGGTCTTGAGCAACGGAGTGCTTGGCATCCACTCCACGGTCGCAGACGTTTCCGCAACGATCGTCGGTACGGCCGATTGGAGCAACACATTCGTAGAGTACTGTAGTGACTGTTCTGGGTTGGAAACGATCGCTAAATCGGCGGCTTGGACCAAGTCATCAAGCACATCGAAGCCATCGAACAGCAAGATTTCTCGATGCCAACCGCGAAGCTTGATCCATTCGTAGATTTGTGAAGCGTCTTGACGTATCCCCACCAACCAGAGCCGAATAGGATGCCCTCGGTCGAGCAAATCGCAAGTCGATTTCAGAACCGGCTGCAACAGCGGAAAGGAGGAATCACCAAAGTGGATCGCCAAGTCGGTAAAACCTGGAATGACCAAATCGCTCGATGCGTAAAACAACGCGTGTCCTGCGAACTCTCGATCCTCTTTCGATCGATGAATACGAAGGCTGACCAAATCGGGGATAACCGAGATGTTCGATGGACGGATCCCCTGCTCTGCAAGAAGCCGACTTGTGTTTGTCGAAGGGGTTACAAGCGCATGGCATTGCCGTAATGCATTATCGACCGACGGAGTCATCGCCCCGAAACCGCGAGGCCGCGCGCTCAACTGAAAGTCGCTTGGGACCCGAGCGATCACAGGCAATTGAAGGTTCTTACATTTCGCGATGAAAGTTGCCAGTAATCCATCGGCAGCGTCGAAGTAAACAGCATCAAAGGAAGCAGCGTGCTTTTGAATCCATGCTGCGAGACTTCGCTGAAATGCTCCTTCGTTCCATTGTGAATTTGGAGGTGGCACCAATCGATGTACTTGCACACCTCGCAAGTTCGCTTGGGTCGGCCATGCTTTATTCCAGCGAGCCGTAACTATCTGTACTTCAACCCCAAGAGACTTCCAATGATCGATCCAGTGCATCAACCGCATACAAGCTTCGTCGACCACCGGCCAATACTTGCGCGTTACCACAAGCAATCGCAGAGGTAGCGTCGGACTTTGGCTCTTAGTTCCCTGCTGCTCGACCACGGCCATCGCTCACCTCGATTGAGCGTTGGGTTCAAGGCGACGGGAATGCTCCTCAAGATCGGCTTGCTCCATCACAGCGACAAACGGAAGGTTTCGATAGAAGTCATCGTAATCGAGTCCGTATCCGACGACGAACTCATTCGGGATTTTGAAGACGCTGTAGTCTGGCTCCATCGCGACTTGACTCGTCCCTTGCTTATTAAGAAATACAGCCGTCTTTAGCGAGCGAGGCTGAAGCGACGAGAGGTGCTTGGTGACTTCCACAAGCGTCTTTCCCGTATCAAAAATATCATCGATCAGCAGAACATCGCGCCCTTGAATATCGAGTCGCTCGAGCTCTTCGACGTGCAGGTCACCTGAGGTTACACCGCCACGATAGGACGAAGCGCGAATCAAGCTAATCCGTAGAGGCATATCAAGACAGCGGACCAAATCGGCAAGCATCACGATCGAACCGGTCATGATCGCCACGACCGTGATCGGGTTTTGGCCGTATTCGCGGCGAAGGTTAGAGCCAAGTTGCTCGATCCCCTGTCGGATCACATCTTGATCGAAAAGTATTTTCATGAACGCATGAAGTGGTTGAAGGACTCGTTAGCGGATGATCCAGAGTTGCTCGTAGGTTCGCAACAACAGCACATCATCGGCAGGAACAAGGGTGGATCGAACAGCAGCATCCGTCGAGATCGTTGCAAGCTTGCGGTAAGCTTCGCTCGCTTGCAGGACCGTCACTTCCCCGGTGTCGGAGACATTAACCAAACGATCGCCGATGAGAATTGGAGAAGAGAAAAAATTTCCGCCGACCCGTTCGCTCCATCGAACTGTTCCGTCACTCAATCGAACACACGAGACGACTCCTGCATCCGACCACAAGAACAACAAGTCGTTTGCGGCTACTGGAGTTGGAACGTAAGGGGCCGCACGCTGGATACGAAACCTTTCTTGTTTCGATTCCATATCGTAAGCGACCAACAAGTTATCCCGTCCGCCGCCCGAGCCATGCGTAGCGATTGCAAGCGGGCCAGCTAGAACCGTCGAAGAGCAGACTCGCTGTTTGAAACAATCGTGGTTCCACGAGATCTCACCCGTTTGCGGGTCCATCCCGAAAATCCCCAATGCGGTCGTTGCACAGACGAGTTCTTTTTTCCCATCGGGCAGCACTCGTACGTTTGGCAATCCATAACAAACCCGCTTCGTCGGTAGCTTCTTCTCCCAAACCGTCTCGCCGGTGCTACGGTTAAGCGCAAGCATTCGGTCCTCCCCCGGCGCAACTCCAGGTTCAAGCTCTTCCGCGTCTTGGCTGTCAAGCAGGATGAGTTTGTCATCGACGAGGATAGGTGAAGTCGCGAAGCCGTGTTGCGATACATAGCGACCGAAATCGCGAGACCACTTCTCTTGGCCATCGTGAGCGAATTGCTTAACGACGACATGCTCCGGGTCAGCCCAAGCGACGTAGATACCGTCTTGGTCTACCGCGGGGGTGGAGGAAGCGTAGGTGCTGAATTGATGGAGCTTGTGTTTCGACGAAGGGAACTCTTTGGTCCAAGCGATCTTGCTAGGAGCAGACGCATCGGTAGGAAGATCGACAGCAATCACGTAGCGCGTAGCATTCTCGGGATTAGCGGAAAGCAAATAAGCCCGACGGGGTTGCTGTTGCGAGCTCCAGATAACCGGGGAGCCGTTTCCGATGCCGGGAAGATCGAGTTTCGTAACAGCTTCGTCTTTCCAGGGCACTGCGACTCGGCATTTTGGGAAGAAGCCTGTCCCGTCATCACCGCGAAAGCGGGTGGCCCCCAGTGTTGTTGCTGCAGCAGCCTGTGTTGTTGCTGCAGCAGCTGGTGTTGTTGCAGCAGCAGCTGGTGTTGTTGCAGCAGCCGGGTCTTGGGCGTTCACGGCAGGAGAGACACCTCTGCAGATCAAGCTTGCGGCGAGCAACAGCGAGGCACGCTTGGCAGCCCCCCAAATAACTTGGCCAGAATGATAGAAGCCAGCATGGGAGAAGCAGGCGCGGGAGAAGCCAGTAGTGCCAGTTGCGACGGGGCTTACAAGGCTCATGTGGAAGTACTTTCGTAGTAGTGCATTTGAGGCAGCGCGATCGTTAGCCTTGAGGAAACATCCGAACGCCGACGCTCAGGAGAATATTCGCATAGCGCTGCGTATCGCCGGTTTGGACCGTAAGAACGTGGTCTTGGGTTGCGACCGCTTCGTAGAACTCCCATTTCTCGATAGGTTTCAGATCGAGCTCGAGCCCGGAGTTTTTGATTGTCTTGCGATACTCGGACCAGACCGGTGGGTCGGATTCGAGGGCATAAGGTCCGGTTTTTTCGGTCATCATGACCGAAACTGCTTCGATGGGTATTGCGGACAAGATCGCCTGCAGGACTTGATCGCAGGTGACCAATCCGGGCATGAGGTTCAAGCTAACGAGTTCGCAGCGGGGGCCTCGTTTGCTGGAGGCTGGGTAGTTTCCGTCAGCGATCAGAATCGTCGCATGGTGACCGGCTTCGCCCAAGATACGGGAAATAGTTGGGTGGATGAGTTTGCTTGTAAGCATAGTCGTTTCAGCGGGTGGGGTAGGATTTTCAGCGTGTGGAATAGAAACAGTCTACTGCGGAGCAGAACAGTCTACTGCGGAGCAAGCAGTGTAATCCATTGGGGCGAGGGGGGAAAACGGGGAGGTTAAAAACGGCTTGGGGGTGGGATTGGGAAGGATGGTGGGAAACTGCGAGGGCTGGGGAGTTAGTAACGGAGGATTGAGCAAGCTAGCATTCCCAATTTTGACGACTGTAACGAGAAAAACTCTGATTCGTCGAACGTTTGATACCGGAAGTGCCGATAAATCCGCTGGTATAGGGTATTCCTGCCATTCCAATTGACGGGATGGAGACGGAGGAACCGGTTGCAATCGCACTGGAGTGAAATCGATGAGGCTCTTCAAAGGCTGGAAACTTACTTTGATGGCGAGCATGGCCCTGGCTGGGTCGAGCGGACAGGGAATGGCGCAGAAGCCTGGTAGCTGGGGGACGAATAAGTCCTCGGCATCGGGTGGCCAAGTAGCGATGCCAGTCAGTTATGTGGTGCAAGATGCACCAGTAACGGGCTTGCCGCTGGGAGGGATTCCGGCGGAAGCGTATTCGGCGGGCGGTTTGCCTACCGGGACGTTACCAGCATCGATGAATCCGGCCATGGAAGGGATGCCGATGGTTGGCGCTGACCCCATGATGGGCGGCCCAGGCATGGGAGCCCCGATGATGGGCGGCCCAGGTATGGGTGGTCCAATGGACCCTGCAATGATGGGTGGCCCTGGCATGATGGGTGGCCCCGGCATGATGGGTGGCCCCGGCATGATGGGCGGGCCTGGCATGATGGGACCGGGAATGATGGATCCGGGTATGATGGGACCCGGCATGCCACCACCCCCCTGCCCCGAGTGCGGCGGACCTTGCCCAGGTTGCGGCGGAGCTCACGTGGACCGTTTCGGTCGTAGCCCGTTCGGCCTATTCGGCAACTGCCGTGGAATCCTCGCTGGACTTCCTGCGTTGTTCATTCCTTACGGCGAAGGTGGCATTGCAAGTCAACGCTGGTTCGATGCTTCGCTCGAAGGGATCGGACTGCAACGGACTTCAGGTGGCTCTGGGTATGCCGTCTCTTCGCTCGGTGCGAACTCCGGCAACTATGTGCTAACCACTGACAGTGTTGCTCCTGACGGAATGCAAGCTGGTTTAGCGGCACAAATCAACGTCCAAGTCGGCCCAGGTTCAAACCTTGAGTTCGGTTACTTTGGAATTCTCGATCCTTCGGATGCATATGCCGAAGCTCGCAGTGACACCGCGAACCTTTACAGCTTCATCAGCAACTTCGGCACTTTACCAGCCGGCGGTTTTGATGATTCGGATCGCTCGTACGTGCACACACTTGATTACCGATCAGAGCTACACAACGGTGAGATCAGCATTCGCCGTCGTTGGGCAGAACCAGCAGGATACTTCCAAGGAAGCTTCTTGACCGGTATCCGCTACTTGGATCTGGATGAAGGTTCACGATTCACTGCCACCGGTGAGAATAACAACGGTGCAGGGAACAACGGACTTCGCTTCTTCGATTACAACGTAGCTACCCGCAACGCCTTAGTCGGTTGGCAAGTTGGTGGAGACCTGTGGTACAACTTCTTGCCAGGTATCAAGCTTGGGGTTGAGCTCAAGACTGGTATCTACAACAACCGCTCGGAACAAGAGACGTCGATCTATGCGAACTCGCTTCCAGCTTTCGGCATCCCCGAAATTCGCGAACGAGTGTTGGATAACCGCACGGCTTACATCACGCAACTCTCACCACAAATGGTGTATCGTCTGAACCAATCGTTTGCGTTGCGATCGTCGTACCAAGTCCTTTGGATCGACAACGTAGCACTCGCAGGGGATAACTTCAACGGAGCTCCACCTTCCTTGTTCTTGCCAGGAAGTGCCCGGGTACCGTTTATCAACAACAGTTCCGACGTCGTGTACCAAGGGTTCACCCTCGGTGGCGAATTCATGTGGTAGTACGCTACCCCTCAGACTCCTTCTACAACGCGAACAGCTGACAAGGCGAATCGCGAAGCAGACTACAAGTCTACAACCTCAGAAAGCCTGCCACGCTCGGCAGGCTTTTTTTATTGTGGTTTAGCGGACTCCACTAACGGAATAGCCAACATATCCGGATGAGGTTCAATGTCAGCTCGGTGTGCTTCCATACGCTCGAGCAAATTCGATACGACCTCGGGATATTTCTCTGCCACGTTGTGCCGTTCGCTGACGTCTCGCTCAATGTGATACAACTCCGGTGCAGCCAAAGCTACCTCTTTGCCGTAATTCACTGGCTCGCGCATTTTGACGTGAAGCTTCCATGCACCCTGACGGATCGCATGCAATTGCGCATTGGTCCAGTAGAACATCTCTGTTCGCGGATTCCCTTGGCCTCCAAGCAACACCGGGGAAAGATCGTAACTATCGAGCTTGCGATCCCCGGGTAACTCCGCGCCGCTCAACGATGCGAACGTCGCCATGAGATCCAACGTCGAACCGAGTGCAGGCTGGACACCCGAAGCGATCTTCCCTGGCCATCGGAAAATCGTTGGCACTCGCATCCCTCCTTCGAATGTCGTTCCCTTGCCACCCCGCAAAGGCCCTGCGGAACCGCCATGCGTATCGAAGGATAACCAAGGTCCGTTATCCGAAGAGAAGACAACCAAGGTTCGCTCGTCGATTTGGCACTCTTTAAGCGCCTCGAGTACTCGACCGACATTTGCATCGATCTCCTCGATCACGTCGCCGTAAAGCCCCGCAAGGGACTTACCCCTGCGATCCTCGGAGACGAATAGTGGAATGTGCGGCATCGAATGGGGCAGGTAAAGAAAGAAGGGTTGCGATTGATGTTTGCGGATAAACGCGACAGCTTCGTCGGTATATCGCTGCGTGATCGTGTTCTGGTCGGCAGGACGCTCGATGATTTGATCCCCGCGCATCAGCGGTACGTTGTAATGCGCGCTATCAGGATAGTACTGTGCATCTTTAAGAACCTCGGCTCGATAGCCAGGCCCGGCGACTTTGTCCATGTCGTTCGAGTAAGGGATCCCAAAGTACTCATCAAAGCCTTGGGTTTGCGGAAGGTACTTTGGCAGATGACCCAGGTGCCACTTGCCGACGATTCCGGTTGCATAGCCGTTCGACTTGAGCATCTCAGCGAGGGTTACTTCTTCTTGTGGTAGCCCACCCCCTGAATTGGGAAACAAAACCCCTCTTGCACTGCTCATGCCATTGCGGATGGGGTATCGGCCGGTCATTAAGGCTGCTCGGCTCGGGGTGCACACAGGAGCAGCCACGTAGAATTGCGTCCAGCGTTGTCCCTCGGCAGCCATGCGATCGAGATTTGGTGTTCGGATGACTGGATGGCCAAAACAGCTCAAGTCCCCCCACCCAAGATCATCGCAAAAGATGACGATGAAGTTGGGTTTCTCGGTGGAGTTCTTGGAAGCGTCCATTGCGACTGCGGTGGGGCCGCAGTGGCTGATGGTTTCGATGAGCAAGAGGCTATAAATCGTCAGTAGGACAAGAGGGATGCAGGGTTGTCTCATCGGCGGAATCGGTTTGCGAGGGGGAGGGGAGCAACGGAAAGAATACTAGCGGTAGCTAGCGGTAAAACTAACGGTAACGAGCAGTATCGTGCGGAAACGAGTTCTAACGAGCAGTATACCGTCCCTCGAATGCACCATCCGCGAAAAAATCTCCCACCCCATCTTGACGCCTACTGCACTGGTGTAATACTTAACTAGAACACCAGTCCAATTACCTTGGAGGGCTTAGGCTATGTTTTTCTCGATCGATCCGAGCAATGGGATCGCGATATACGAGCAGATTGTCCGGCAAGTGAAATTTGCCGTCGCCGACGGCGTGCTTATCCCCGGTCAGCTTTTACCGAGCGTGCGCGCTCTTAGCGTGCAGCTTGCGGTTAACCCCAACACGGTCGCGAAAGCATTTCAGTTGCTTCAATCCGAAGGGATTACCGAGTCGATGCGAGGCCGGGGGCTTGCGATCTGCACCGATGCTGTTGTGGTTTGTAAACAAGCCCGACGCGCTTTACTTGAAGAGCGGGTTCGATCGGCGATCAGCGAAGCCCTTCATGGAGGGTTGAGCACGAAAGAGGTCCGTCGATTGATGCTCGAGCAACTAGACCAGCTCGATGGCAACGTTGCGACGGTTGCTTCGGCGATTTCCACCCCTGAACCGGTGTAATGCACAGGTTCCAATTCTGCTTGGACTGCGTCTTGCGCTGCCGAGCTATTATTCACTTTCAAAGATCTACCCTAAGCCCATCTTTTCTATTGGGAGGTTCGCGATGAACGACGTCATCGAAATCGATGGATTGAAAATGCATTTCCGAGGATGCGATGCCTTGGACGGAGTGGACTTACGAGTCCCGGCCGGAACGGTCATGGCCTTGCTTGGTGAAAACGGAGCTGGGAAGACCACCATGATCCGGATCTTGACTGGGTTTCAAACGCCCACGGCTGGCAGTTGTCGTGTTTTGGGTCTTGATCCTGCGCATCGCGACCAGGCTTTGGAGTTGCGCAAGCGGGTTGGGTATGTTTCGGATGCCCCTGCATTGTACGACTGGATGAGTATCGGCGAGATAGGTTGGTTTACCGCTTCATTTTTTCCTGCTGGGTTTACCGAGCGTTACCGCGAGATGATCGACCGGTACGATTTGCCGGTTGGGCGCAAGATCAAGCAATTGAGCAAGGGGCAGCGGTCGAAGGTTGCGTTATCGTTGGCTTTGGCGCACGATCCGGAGTTATTGATTCTAGACGAGCCGACATCGGGCTTAGATCCGATCGTGCGGCGCGAGTTTCTGGAGAGCATGATCACGGTCGCGGCCGCAGGTCGAACGGTATTTCTATCGAGTCACCAGATCGCTGAAATCGAGCGGGTAGCCGACGAGATTGCGATCATGCACAAAGGCAAGCTTCAATTGGTTGGGCCTTTGGATGAACTGAGGGATTCGATTTCGATGGTGACTGTTTCTCTGAGCGATCCGTTGATCGCTTTGGAGGATCCACCCGAGCCATCTGTGATTCTGGCTGAGATCACCGAGGGACGCCAAAAGCAGTTGGTCGTCCGGGACGATGGTCATTCCGCAGCGGACTTTTGGCGCAAAGCGTCGGGAGTTCTCAGTACCGATTGCCGACCTGCATCGCTAGAAGAATTGTTTGTAGCTTGCACACGCGGTGATAGTCTTTACAAACGTCAAGCATCCGACGAGATGGGTCGTTCGACGAAGAGCATGGAGGCCGGCCCATCATGAGCACTCAACAATCGTCGCGAGTAGGGAGTTCACTGGGATCGGTTTCCAAGGAAGGCTTTCCGGGGGATTCGAGGAAGTCGTATTGGACTCAAGCACTTTTGTGGAAGGAGATCAAACAGTCCGTCCCGTTGATCATTATGGTCTTGGCAGGAGGGATATTATTGACGTTGCTCGTACTGATGTTCGAATCGTTTGGAGGCAAGCTCACTGCTTCGAACTGGGATCGGGGCAACTGGATGATGTTTGTGGCGTTGCCGATTTTTTTCGCAACTGGGGTTGGGGTGTTGCTCGTTGGCAACGAAAAAGAGCAACGCACCTTGCATTGGTTGCAGACCTTACCGATTTCGTCACGTGCGATCGCTTGGAACAAGATCGTTGCGATGATTTACACGTTGATCTTTGTGTGGCTTTGCGCGTTTTTGATCTGGATCTTCGCGGCGTTGTGCCATGGTGTATGGCCATCGTTGCGTTTCACATCTCAGGCGGATGGGTCCAGCAGTGATCTTGGGTTGCTGTGGAACTACGTTTTAGTATCTGCATTTCTCGCGTTCGGTGGACTTGCATTCGCGTGGCGATTTCAATCGTCGTTGGTGGCTTTGGTGATGCTAGTACCTTCGGCGTTGTTGATCTGGGTCGTCTCTTACTACGTGTCTGACTTGATAGGGCCGAGTTACAGTCGCAACATCATGGAGACGGGGACCTATCGAGTGTTGCTATTGCTTAGTACGGTTTTTTTCGCGATCGATGGATGGCGTATGAGCCAAAGGCAACTCAACGCCCAATCGGCAACGACCGGCGGGCGGATCGCTGGTGGGGTTTTCGGGTCTTGGAGTGCGAGCCCATGGGCGGCCCGTACGGCGGATGCTGAGTCGATCCGCGAGCGCGGGGTGGCAAGGCTACAACGGCCGACGTTATCACCCGTGGCTGGTATGATGTGGCAAACGTTGCTCCAGAACCGTTGGTGGTGGACTGCTTGTTTTGTCTTCGCAGCAGTTTGTGTCGGGTTATCGGCTGGAATGCCTCGGCGACTGACTGGAGATTATTCGTGGAGTATCAGCCGATTTGAGGAGCAAGTCGCACCGCCGTTGTTGTACGCGGCGATGTTGGCGGTTTGCTGGCTGGGGGTTGTTTCTTACCAAGGGGACAACATTCGTGAGCGTGCAAGGTTTTACGCAGACCGAGGTGTCTCACCAATGTGGCTGTGGGTGACTCGGCACTGGATTCCCTTGCTCTTGATCGTGGCGTTGACGTTGCTGCGGTACATGGCGCGTCTGGGAGGTAATTTCCCAGCGGAGATACAAACCTCGGGGGCTTTAGCACTCGATGCATCGCTGTTCCTACTGGCCGCCTTGGGAGTTTATTCCGTCGGGCAATGGACATCGCATTGGCTCAACAGTCCCGTAATTGCAATCGTGGTCGGCACAGTCTGTGCGAACATGATGATTTTTTACTGCATATTTGCATCGATTCCAATGGAAGCACCCTGGTGGATGTTACCAATCCCCTTCGTGTTCTTGTTCGCTGCCACAGCGTTGTTGATGCAAGACTGGATGGAGCGGCGATTTGACTGGAAGTTCAAAGCCAAGCATGCTGCGTTCGCGATTGTTGGGATGCTGATCCCCTTGCTACCCGGTCTACAAAAACTGGCAACTTTGCCGAACATCTCGCGTTCGACATACGTGGAGCTTACCGAATTAGCCAAGTCCAGTGCTCCGCAAAGGCAGAATTTTGTTTCGCGATTTCACCAGCTTTACCAAGCGTCCGATACACCGCTGAATGTGCCGAGTTCCTACGCATTGAATACAGATCAGCGCCGCAAATTGCAGGCGAAGATGATCCAATCAGGCTGGGACTCCTCGGATGTATGGAATCTGCAAAGTCATGGTGGAATTGGGTTGCTCGTCTCGGAGCTGATCGCGTTACGAATTAAATTAGAAACCCATCATTTGAAAGGCCGTGATGTACAAGGGGGCGACTTGTCTAGTAGACAAGCAGAACCGGCAGGAACCGAACCGAGTCCGAGTCCAGCTGAGTCCTTGGCTACTCCTGAGTCGCTTCGCAAACAGTATCAAGCGATGCTCACGAACTGCACGAAGCTGGTTCGGGAACTTCGGGGAACACAGTTCCTTGTGCTCTGCGATCAAGCGGAGGAGTTGGAAATCGCTTTGTTGAACGAATGCCGTCACACTGGGAATCGCGAACGGATAGGCGAGTTGGTTTACGCTCAAGTGGTTCGACTACTTGGAGAGAGCGACTTGCGAGATCGCGCTCGCAAAATTGCTTTAGCGGCGGCTTATGTCGATCAAGGCAGGCTTGCGACCTTCGGTGGGTATCCCAGCTATCTGCTGAGCGAGTACGGTGCAAGCGAAGGCTCTGGGCTTGGAGCAGTAACCTTCATCGGGGCGTTGCGGATGGGGCGTGTTTCGGGAGTCTTTGCCCAAGACGCTTGGGATCTGCTGAAGCTTGAGGATCGGAAACAAAGGCAGGAAGCTCGGAAATCGATTTCGAATCGGCTCGGAAATTACGCATTTGCGAAGAATCCCGCGGATGTTTACGGCGAAGTGACTCAGATTGGGCAGGAACACGTAGGGGCGCCTTGTCGACTTTGGCGAGGGGACTGGGAGTATGTGGCTCGAGAATTGGGTGCTACGTTAGACGTTCAACCGAAGAAAGTTTCGGAGGTGGAAAATGAATAGTGCAACGAAAAACGGTATGGCGAATGCTTCCGAAAAAGGCGCACAGAACAGACCTGGATCTCGCGTCGCGACACCATCTTGGATGTGGCTGCTACTTGCGCTCAGTGCATTGGCGGTGATCATAAGCGGGCTCTGGTTGACCAGATTTCTCCAAGGCGAATTCGAAGCGCAACGCATCCTTGCAAATTATCAACGGGAAGTCGACAACACTTTTGTCGGACCGCTCTTAGAGGAAGATACGATCACGCAATTCATGCAGAAGCGGACATCCAACAAGGATACGCAAGCCTGGATTGAACTGAATGCAGAGCTACGAAATACGTATTTCAAGACTCAGATCAGCAACCTGATGGCGTTACCAGATACGGATACACCGGTCAACTATCAAGATCCGTACGGAAGTGCCGTATCGCCGAGGGACACCCCAGCGGGAGACGATGCAACAACTGGAGAGCTGGCCGCCGGTGTGAATCCTACGCAGGTCGCTTGGAAACTGTATCCCGAGTTGGTACGTAAGTTTGTCTCAGAGAACGAAGCATTAATAAATCGCATCGAATTGCTTTGTAAGGATGACACTTTGGTGTACCTACCGGTGGTCGATCACGGTCGAAAATCGTTATTCGGTTATTTCAACGAGAACTGCCGTGATTTGCTCTTCTTCGGATTGGTTCAAGCGATCGCCGATCGCAATGAAGTGCGTGTTGCCAATCGATTACGTGCGATGGATCATTTGACCCACAAATTTGATTACTTGGGCTTGGGGCGTACCTCGATCGCTCAAGAGTTGATCGCCGGACTTCATTTGGCCCTCGATGCGAATCTTCTTTCACAAGAAGAACGGAACTACTGGGATGGGAGAGTTAGTGATAGCGGGTCGGATGAGCTCTACAATAAGTTAACACGCCAATCACAGCGTGTAATGGAACTTGAAAGGTTGATTGTGCAAGTACCTGGAAATGTCTTGCCAAGTCTCTTGTCGGGAGTCCTGAGTGACACCGAACTGAGAAACACTGGAAACACAAGAACCGACTACTGGAGAGGCTATCAACAGAGACTGCGTGAATCGATCCAAACGCGGTTTGCGATCTCGGCGTTTATCGACAAGACTCAGCGGTTACCCAAGGATTTAGCGGAGGTCAGTGAAGCGGGTATTCCGGTATCAGCTGACCGGAACTCTATTCAGTATGAAAGGATAGATGAGAAGCATGCGAAGTTGACCAACAACTTCGGAGGGCCGTATGAGGACAAGTACCAGATACCGACGGCCGTGAAACTCGAACTGCCTTAAAGGAAGTCTTAGTCAAAGTCTGAGCGAGAAAACGAAAAAGGGTTCGTCGTTGGGATTGCCAGCGACGAACCCTTTTATGTTAAATTCGCGAGAATTGGAAACGACCTCAATTAAGCTTCTCAGCCTCAGTTAGGATTTTCGGGGCCTTCTGGATTTTCAGGATCCTCAGGGTTTTCAGGATTCTCGGGATCTTCTGGGTTCTCTGGCTTTTCAACTTTCTCGCCGAGGAAACCTGATGGAAGGATCACGTTAGGCTTAGTTCCGAGTTCGTTTAAGCGAGTTCGGATTTGTTCCAGGGTCATATCCGTGCCCGATTGATGGGCTTGACGGATCTCACCGGTGATAGTGGTGATGATGGTGGAATTCACACCGAAGGCTGCAAGACGCTTGGAGAAGGTTCGTACGTATTGATCGAATTTCTTCTCTAGGTTGCGAGGCGTGTTGTCATCGTTGCCAGTGCCGTTGTCATCGGGTCCATCGTCTTCTGGGCCATCGTTGCCGTTATCATCCGGGCCGTTGTCATCGGGTCCGTCATCTTCCGGGCCGTCGTTACCGTTGTCATCGGGACCGTCATCTTCTGGGCCATCGTTGCCGTTATCATCGGGGCCATTGTCATCGGGT